>NZ_DBHHRH010000030.1:0-207418 GCF_057240785.1 Alloprevotella sp.
TTTCCACTTTCTCCGTATTGAAGTTGGAGAGATTGAGAAAAGTTAAACTCGAGCAACCAGAAAACATTCCACTCATGTATTGCACCTTCTCGGTATTGAAACTGGAAATATTAAGGGAACTTAAACTCTTACAACCATAAAACATTCCAAGCATATTTTCCACTTTCTCCGTATTGAAGTTGGAGAGATTGAGAAAAGTTAAACTCGAGCAGTCCAAAAACATTGCACACATGTCTTGCACCTTCTCGGTATTGAAACTGGAAAGATTAAGGGAACTTAAACTCTTACAACCATAAAACATGTTACTCATGTCTTGTACCTTCTCGGTATTGAAGTTGGAGAGATTGAGAGAAGTTAAACATGAGCAGCCATCAAACATTCCACTCATGTCTTGCACCTTCTCCGTATTGAAGCTAGAAAGATTGAGTTGAGAGAGTTTCTCGCAATCGACAAACATACCAGACATTATAGTTACTTCAGATGAATTAAGATTTTCCAATCCCTTTATTTCCTCCAGATTCGTGAAGTTGAAGAACCAGTTCTTAGTCGTTTTCGGGAGAAAGTTTTTGAAAGAAAGATCAAAGATAACAGTAGTAACCTCTGGTACTGCTGTATACATCGTTCCCGCCCAAGCAGGAAACGTTTCTTGATCTTCCTCCTTCGTCTCGTCAATTCCCCACACAGTTCCCGTGCGCGAGGATTTCTGATCGTCGTAGTAGAACGTTAGCGTTTTCTTGTCGCTGCTTTTCACAACATAGGCTTCTTTCCTCTGCGCTTGAGCGGACTGCGGAAAGAGTAACAAGGCCATGAATCCTGCAAGGAACACAGCACAGAGATTCTTGAGTGATTTTTTGCTCATAAATTTTTTGCTTCCCCCTTTTGTCTCCTCGTTTTTCTGCTTTTTAGGAGTGCCGTATCGGGAAGTTGGGCCGATAAATAGAATCTGTTAAAGAATATCTTGCTCACTTGTCGATTCTTTAGAACGTAAAGCTGTAAGTATTACAAGTATTAATAGTTATATGTCTGCGAATATAAGGAAACTTTTAAATAACACAAAAAACATATTTTTTTCAGTGGCACAGAGGGGAATGTATCGCCCTATTGATGCGGAGGAAGAGCAGGTAGCTGCAAGTTTCAGAGCGGAAAGGGCGGAAGATTGTAAGGTTCACAAAAAAATCTGTATTTTTGCAGAAAAGATTCAGGATTATGTCGCAGAAGCTCGTACAAACACAGAAAGAGGAACAAACGCAGCAGCTAAGTGCCGTTCAGGTGGCTTTTGCTCGACTGCTGGAGCTTCCTGTTATGGACCTTGAGGAGCGTGTTCGCAATGAGATGGACGACAACGAAGCTCTCGAAGAAGCTGGTGGTGACGAAGAACCCGAAGATGTTCAGCCCGATACTGACAACCACGAGGAAGAAACAGACGGTGAGCTGGGCGATATGGAGCTGCCCGAGATGGATGATCAAACGGCCGACTATCTGAGTGCGGACGATGTCCCCGACTATCTTGTGCGTCAGAACAATGCGCAAGAAGAGCGCGAAATCCAAATTAGCGAGCAGAGCAATGCCTACGACGAGCTGTATCGTCAGATTGGCGAACAAGATCTCAGCGAACGTGAGCGTGCCATTATGGAATATCTCATTGGTAGTCTTGATGATGACGGCTATTTACGTAAAGATGTCTACACCCTGACGGACGAAATGGCCATCTATCATAATATCAATGCTGAAGATGAGGACGTGGAGCGTATGGTGCGTCTGCTCCAAACGTTCGAGCCGCGCGGTATTGGTGCCAAGGATTTGCAGGAGTGTTTGCGCATACAATTGGAAAATCCTGAACTGAAATCACCTGCGAAGTCCATCGCTCTGCGCATCATAAACGATTATTATAAGGATTTCAGTCTGCGCCATTGGGCGCATATCCGCCAACGTTTGGGCATCAGTCAGGAAGAAATGGAAGCTGCCATGCAGGTGTTGCTTCATCTGAATCCGAAACCGGGCAGCGGGCTCAACGAGTCTGCTTCACAAATCGCTCCAACGGTGATACCCGACTTCTACTTGAGCATAGATGAAGACGGTAACATACAAATCAGTTTGAACAACGGCGATGCGCCCGATTTGCGTGTGAGCCGTTCCTACAAAGATACCGTGCGCGAATTTTCCGGAAAAGGAAACCAGCTGAGTCGTGCGCAGAAGGAAGCCTACATCTATGCACGCAAGAAGGTGGGCGATGCACAACTTTTCATCGAGCTGGTGAATCGCCGTAAACAGACGCTGCGCAATGTGATGGAGAGTATTGCTCATATTCAGCAAGACTTTTTCCGCAACGAAGACGACGAATCTTTTCTCGTGCCGATGACGCTGAAAGACGTAGCACAACGGGCGGGCGTGGATTTTTCCACCGTCAGTCGAGTGACAGGTAGTAAATACGTACGAACAGCCTATGGCGTTTATCCGCTAAAGTTCTTCTTCTCCTCGCAATTCACCACGGAGAGCGGAGAAGAACTATCCTCGCGACAAGCAAAGATAGCCTTGCGCGAGATTATAGACGGAGAGAACAAGCACAAACCCTATTCCGATGAACATCTCTCTAAGCTGATGGCAGAAAAAGGTCTTCCCATTTCGCGCCGCACAGTAGTGAAATATCGAGAACTTCTGGGAATCCCCAAGAGTGGCCTAAGAAAGAGTTGACACACGAACGAAAATGAACAATCGCATACTCATCCTGACAGCGCAGGTAGTTTCGCTGATTTTTTCGCCTTTCTACATGCCCGTGGTGGCTTTTATAGCGCTTTTTATGTTCAGTTATCTGAACCAGTTTCCCTTGCGCTATAAAATGGTCATTCTGCTGATGGTTTATTTTTTCACAGTGCTGCTCCCCACTTTGTCCATCTACATCTATCGCCGCCTCAATGGTTGGTCGCGCCATCATTTGAGTCGTCGTGTCAATAGATACATCCCCTATATCCTTTCTATAACGTGCTACGTCGGACTTCTGTATCTGATGATAGTTCTCCATATGCCACACTTCACGCTGGCCATCATCGTGGGAGCTCTGACATTGCAAATCATCTGCGCCGTACTCAACAACTGGATCAAGATAAGCACTCATGCGGCGGCAGCAGGCGGCGTGGTCGGCGCACTTTGTGCCTACTCGCTTTGGTTTAACTTCAACCCTCTCAGCTGGCTCTGTCTCTGCATTCTCTTATGCGGACTGGTGGGTACGGCCCGTCTCATCCTTCGCCAGCACAAACTCATCGACATCGGCTTGGGCACACTCCTCGGAATCCTCTGCGGATTCTTCTGTGTTCTCTTGGTGTAGTCGTTCAAACATTAGCAATTCAAACTCATTATGATATGGAACCTTTAGTCAGTATTATTATGGGCAGCACCAGCGACCTGCCCGTTATGGAAAAAGCCGCTAAATTTCTCAACGAAATGGAGATCCCCTTCGAGATGACGGCTCTGAGCGCCCACCGCACTCCGCAAGAGGTGGAAGAGTTTGCACAAAATGCCGTTGCGCGCGGTTTGCAAGTCATCATCGCTGGTGCCGGTATGGCGGCAGCCCTTCCCGGTGTGATTGCAGCCTCCACAACGGTTCCCGTCATTGGTGTGCCCATCAAGGGAATGCTCGACGGACTTGATGCCCTGCTCAGCATCGTGCAGATGCCTCCCGGAATCCCTGTTGCCACAGTGGGCGTGAACGGTGCGCAGAATGCCGCCATCCTGGCCGTTGAGATGCTTGCCCTCGCCGACCCCGAAATTGCTGAAAAGCTTACCAAGTATAAGGAAGGCTTAAAGCAAAAAATCATCAAGGCCAATGCTGATTTGGCCGATGTGCAATACGAATTTAAGACCAACTAATAAGACCCTTTACGGTCTTACTCTAACCGAGCCAGGTCCTCATAAGTAGGGCCGTGGCTCATTATTATATCTATATGAAATACCATTCCGGTTCAGAACTATTCAACTATACGCCACGTGAATCTCACGAGGTGCGCGTGGGCAATAAGCCACTGGGGGGCGACAACCCTATCCGCCTCCAGAGCATGACCACGGCGGCAACCACCGATACCGAGGGATGTGTGCGCCAGATAAAGGCCATCGTGGATGCAGGCGGCGACTATGTGCGTCTCACTACGCAAGGCACGCGTGAAGCCGAGAACTTGCGCAATATCAAGGACGAACTCACGCGCTTGGGCTACACCACGCCCCTCGTGGCCGATATTCACTTCAATCCGAACGTGGCCGACGTGGCCGCCACTATTGTAGAGAAAGTCCGTATCAATCCAGGCAATTACATCGACCCCGCGCGCACTTTCCGACATTTGGAGTACACCGATGAGGAATACGCCGACGAGCTGAAACGTCTCGAAGCGCGCTTCCACCAACTGCTCGACATCTGTCGCGCTAACCACACAGCCATCCGCATTGGCGTAAACCACGGTTCGTTGAGCGACCGTATCATGTCGCGCTACGGAGATACGCCCGAGGGCATCGTGGAGAGCTGCATGGAGTTTCTGCGCGTTTGTCAAAAAGAAGACTTCAAGGATGTTGTCATCTCCATCAAAGCGTCCAACACAGTGGTCATGGTGCGCAGTATGCGCCTTCTGTGCTCCATCATGCAGGCGGAGGGGATGGATTTCCCACTTCATCTCGGCGTGACAGAGGCAGGCGAAGGTGAGGACGGCCGCATCAAGAGTGCAGCAGGTATTGGCGCACTTCTCGCCGACGGTATTGGCGACACCATCCGCGTTAGTCTGAGCGAAGCTCCCGAGAACGAAATCCCCGTGGCCTATAAGTTGGCCTCCTATGTGGTACGCCGCGCGGGTCACACCTTTATTCCGGGTATGGCTTTTCCAGGCTTCGACTACGTTCGGCCTGAGTGCCGCGCCACTTGCCCTGTGCTCAACATCGGTGGAACGAATGCCCCCGTGGTCATCAGCGAACGCCTCAACGGCTCTACTGAAGTGGGCGAACTCTTGCCCGACTATATCTATGCGGGGCATCAATTACCACCACACGACAAACGTGTAAAAACGGCCTACATTGTGGATGCCGACGTGTGGAAGCCAGAGGAGGGAGTGTTCCCAGCTTATACTGACCAAACGCTGCCGTTCATCGGTATGAATCCTTGTCCGCTCAAATTCCTCTTCCTCACCTATCCTGCCCTCAATGAGGAAGTGAAAGTGTGTCTCCGCCTCCATCCCGAGATGGTCGTTATTGCGCAGAGCAATCACCAGAACCGACTGGGCGAACTGCGAGCTTTGGTACACGAGATGTGGACAGAAAACCTCCAGAATCCTGTAGTATTCTTCGAGCAGAGTGCTCACAGTGCCGACGAGAAAGAAGATTTCCAAATCGAGACGGCGGCCGATCTCGGCGCATTGCTGTTCGACGGATTGACAGATGGTATCTTCCTGTTCAACAACTATCAGGGCAAGGCGCAACGCATGACTTATGCCGACATCGACGCCACGGCTTTTGGAATTCTGCAAGCCACGCGCCAGCGCACCACCCGCACCGAATATATCAGTTGTCCTGGTTGCGGTCGAACGCTCTATAACCTGCAAACCACCATTGCCCGCATCAAGGCTGCCACCAGCCACCTCACGGGGCTCAAGATAGGTATCATGGGATGCATCGTTAATGGGCCTGGCGAAATGGCCGATGCCGACTACGGCTATGTGGGTGCTGCTCGCGGCAAGGTGAGTCTCTATCGCGGCAAAGTATGCGTGGAGAAAAATATTGCTGAGGAAGAAGCGGTCGACAAGCTCTTAGCCCTCATCGAGTCCGACAAAAAGAAACGGCAATAGCTTCTTTGACTGGTCGGATGGCTCTGACTCGTCCGAGAAGTCTGACTTGTCCGACCAGTCCGAGATCAAAAAACTGAGCTTCCCCCTCATGAGGGAGAGAAAGAGAGCTTTCTCTTTCTCTGTTTCTTTTATGTAAAATTTTTATCTTTCTTAATTTCTTTGTACATTCGCAGGCAGAACGGTGCTCATAAAGAGAAGAGCTCAAAAGGGAAACGGGTGAGAGTCCCGTACAGTCCCGCTGCTGTAAGCCTCTTTCTTGTGTGTCTCAACAAGCGTCACTGCATAAGTTGTAAAATTTATTCGGGAAGACGAGGCACATAGAGGTAAGTCAGAAGACCTGCCGTATCTATCATGGTTGCATCTGCTCCCCGAGGAGGGACGGCTGCAGCAAAACAGAGCATAAATACTACTTGCCAACTTGGAAAACAAGTTTTTTCTTCGTCTTAGCTTTTTGGCATTTGCCTTTCTGCCTTTTGTGCTCACGGCGCAAAGTCGGAAAGACCGCCATCTCTCGTCCGCTGAAGTCTTAGGCGTTCGGGCCGATGCTTCTGTGGCTTCGGCTGCTCCGGTGCAGAAACTTGACACTGCGAGCATCCGGCGTATGGGTGTCACCTCTACTGCTGATGCGCTGCGCCGCTTTGCGGGCGTCAATTTGCGCGACTATGGCGGAGCGGGCGGCTTGAAAACTGTGAGCGTGCGCGGACTTGGCGCACAACACACGGCAGTGGTCTACGACGGGGTGACGGTTTCCAATGCCCAGCAAGGACAAATCGATTTGGGACGCTTTTCTCTCGACCGTTTGGCGGGAGTTGAGCTTCACACGGCCGATGAAGGCAACCTCCTTGTGCCTGTGCGGCAGTTGGGCGCGGCAACAGTCGTGCTCCGCTCTTGGCAACCCAATGCGCAGAATCGAGGTATGCACGGTGCGGTGGCCCTCCGCCACGGAAGTTTCGGAGTTTGGAATCCGAGTGTGCTACTCTCTCAAAATTGGAACGGACATACGGGCATCAATGTCAGTGCCGACTACTATCATGGTAATAACGCCTATCCCTTCACGGTGAAAAACGGTGTGGCCACGCATCGTGAGAAACGCTTGAATTCGCAGATGAACGACTGGACGCTGGAAGCCAACGCCCACCACCTTTTGCGGCGCGGACAGCTTTCGGGGAAAGTTTTTTATGTCACGAATCATCGTTATCTTCCTGGGCCTGTCACGCTCTATGTCAGTGGCAATAACGAACACCTTACGGAGCAGAATGCTTTTGCGCAGTTGAGGTGGGAACAGCAGTATGGCCGCTGGAAATTCTTTGGGGCTGGCAAAGCGGATTGGCGAGAAAGCAAATACCTCGATATTGCTGGTCGATACCCCGGTGGGCGTCTCGACCAACGCTATAAGCAAAACGAAATCTACGCTTCGGCGGGTGCATCGTATGTTTGGCAAACGCTCACGGCAGCAGTGGCCACAGATTGGTTTCGTAATGATTTGACCTCCAATCTCAAAGTTGACAACGACGTGTGGCGCACCTCTTGGCTCACAAGTATGACACTGCGCTACGCTCTCCGCCACTTTGAACTGACGGGACGCCTTGTAAGCTCCATCTTCCGCAACCACGCCACGGCGGGAACAGAGGCGGCAAAGAATGCCAGCCAACTCTCGCCGAGCCTCTCGGCTTCGTGGAAACTGCTGTCTGATCAGCGCGCCCACTTGTTTGTGCGCGCTCACTATAAAGAGTTCTTCCGTGTGCCCACCTTTACGGAAAACTATTATTACCACCTCGGAAACACCCACTTGAAGCCCGAACGCACCCAGCAGTTGGGCGCAGGCGTCACCTTCGCAGGGATGCTGTCCGCTCGCTGGCAGGTGCAGCTCACTGCCGATGGTTACGTGAATCGCGTGTGGGACAAAATCTCCAGCATCCCCTACAACCTCTTTGTTTGGCGCACAGTCAATCTCGGCAAGGTGAGGGCTGCGGGGCTGGATGTGGCTCTGCATAGCACGTGGACGCTGCGTAATGGGCAACAGCTCATAGGTAACGGTACTTACACTTATCAGCGTGTCACAGATCGTACAGATAAGACTTCGGAGGACTATGGTAAGCAACTGGCCTATACGCCACTTCATTCCGGCGCGGTATCTATGGCGTGGGAAAACCCATGGGTCAATGCCGTTGTTAGTATGACCGCTGCCTCCAAGCGTTGGGCCACTAACGAGCATACTGTCACCACCAGCGTGCCGGCTTATGCCGATGTCAATCTCGGACTTTATCGCACTTTTCGCTTTCGTAGCTTCCAGTTGGAGGCACGTGCTGATTTGACCAACCTTTTTAATCATCAATACGAAGTCATCCGCCGCTATCCAATGCCAGGGCGAGCCTATCGCTTCTCGGCACTGCTGCGGTGGTGATGCCTCAGAGAAATCAACTTAATATTATCACATAAAATTATGAAGAAAACATTCAAAATTGCAGCCCTCGCGCTGTTCGCTGGTCTCACACTGGCTTCTTGTTCTGAGAATGATGGACCGACCCAGAAAGTAGTGACGGTTCAGAAGGAAATGCTTGTCCTCAACCAAGGTAACTACTATGGAGGTGTAGAAGGTACATTGGATCGTTTAGAACTGGGTATGACTACAAACGACTTTTGGAACGGAACAATTACATCAAACGTGTTCAAGGCTGCCAATGGACAGAGTCTTGGCGATTCGCCTCAGAACGCTGTGATGTGTGGTTCTAAGCTCTACGTTTCGGTTTATGCAAGTAAACTGGTTTGGGTGCTCAATCCTTCCACTAAGAAGATCATCAAGTCTATCTCAACAACTGATCCAGAATGGGTAACTACTGACGGCAAGAACGTTTACGTGGCCAACAACAATGGTTATGTCACTCGTATTGATACTGCCACCTATGCAAAGGATTCCATCCAAGTAGGTCCAAATCCCGCGTGTCTCGTTGTAGCTAAGAACTATCTCTACGCTTCTATATCCGACGGCTACAATTATGCAAACGGATATGCAAACGGAAAGAAGGTAGCAAAGATCGACCTTAAGACCTTCACGAAAACAAAAGACATCGCTGTAGGTATGAACCCTGGCCGTATGGACGTGGACAATGCTGGCAACGTGTTCGTAGTATGTAACGGTAACTATGCTGATGTTGCTGCTGAAGTACAACGTATTTCCGCTTCAGACGAGGTGAAAAAAGTGGCAGAGGGTAATAATATCGTTTGCTTGAACAATCTTCTCTATGTCTTCAACGTAAAAAGCGACTGGGCAACGGGAAAAGTGAACACTTCTGTTAAGATCTTCGATGGCTCAAGCCTGCAAGGACAATCAGTGAACCGCTTTGAGGAGCGCGAGATGGCTCCTGCTCCTACGGGCGTCTTTACGGATCTCAACCAGAACTATGTTATCATCACTTCCGACGCAGATGCCAAGAGCTACAATAAGCCAGGTTTTGTTTATGTCTACAAGAAGGATGGTTCTTTCGTGAAGAAATTCAACGTAGGTATACACCCCTATTTCGTTCTCTTCCCCGGAATTCAGACTACAGTAACAATCTAAAAACATAGGAACTATTCTTTAGTTCTTCCACTAAAGGGAGTGCTCAGTTGCCTTGCTAAAGGAATTGAGCACTCCTTTTTGTGTTGGGAAAGAAGGACTCTTCTCGCCTGTAACCTTATGAGAGCCATGCCCAAATGCCTTATATCACCGAATAATTACTAACTTTGCGGCAGAAATATAATGAAATAAAACAATATGAGTTTACAATGTGGTATCGTTGGCTTACCAAATGTGGGTAAATCAACGTTATTCAACTGCCTGAGTAATGCAAAGGCTCAGAGCGCAAACTTCCCTTTCTGCACGATAGAGCCCAACGTCGGTGTCATCACTGTGCCCGACGAACGCCTTAATAAATTGGCCGAAATAGTCCATCCAGGCCGCATTGTCCCTACTACGGTGGAGATTGTCGATATTGCGGGCTTGGTGAAAGGAGCTTCAAAGGGCGAGGGCTTAGGCAACCAGTTTTTGGGTAATATCCGAGAGACGGACGCCATTATCCACGTGCTCCGTTGCTTTGACGACGACAACGTTGTCCATGTTGACGGCACCGTCGACCCTGTGAGAGATAAGGCCGTCATAGACACAGAATTGCAGCTCAAGGACCTGGAGACCGTTGAGAGCCGCCTGCCGAAGGTGGAGAAGCTCGCAACGATGGGCGGAAACAAGGACGCCAAGATTGAGTATAATGTGCTGAAGGCCTACAAGGAGGTGCTTGAGCAAGGCAAGAATGCCCGCGCCGTTAGCTTCGAATCTAAGGAAGAACAGCAAGCAGCGCGCAATCTCTTTCTGCTGACGTCGAAACCCGTGCTTTATGTTTGCAACGTCGACGAAGGAAGTGCTGCCAGCGGCAATGCTTATGTTGAGCAGGTGCGCGAAGCTGTCAAGGAAGAGGAGGCAGAAATCCTTGTGGTGGCGGCTCAGACTGAAGCCGACATTGCAGAACTCGAAACTTACGAGGAACGCCAGGAATTTTTGCAAGAGGCCGGTTTGGAAGAGTCAGGCGTGAACCGACTCATCAAAGCTGCCTACAAAATGCTACAGTTGGAAACGTTCATCACCGCAGGCGAGATGGAGGTGAAAGCCTGGACTTTCCACAAGGGTTGGAAAGCTCCGCAATGCGCTGGTGTTATACATACCGATTTCGAGCGCGGCTTTATTCGTGCTGAAATCATTAAGTACGACGACTACATCAGCTACGGTTCGGAAGCAGGTGTGCGCGAAGCTGGCAAGCTCCATATCGAAGGTAAGGAGTATGTTATGCAAGACGGCGACATCGTGTATTTCCGCTTCAACGTATAAAAGATTTTTTCGGGCAAGTCGGACTGGACGGTCAGTTCGACTTGTCTTTTTTTCAACCCATCCCTTCCCCTTAAAATCATCTCATTATGATTCATTTCTTATCCCATATTCTCGTGCAGCTGCAAGCTCTTGTGGTTCCGCTTTCCTTTGGGAAAGGAATCGACAGCACGACTCTGTTGTCCATCGTCTGGAATCCAGACAAAGTGGCCTTCACGGTGTTTGGTCACCCCATAGTGTGGTACGCCATCATGTGGGTTGTAGGCCTCGCTTTGGCCTATCTGGTTGTTATGAAGCTCTATAAGGACCAACACCTGCCCGATGAAAAGTTTGACCCCCTCTTCATCTATTGTTTCGTAGGTATCTTGTTGGGCGCGCGTCTGGGCCACTGCCTCTTCTATGAGCGGGCTTATTTCATGGCTAACCCTCTCGAAATGTTTCTCCCCATGAAGCACCTTGCCGATGGCAGTTGGAAGTTTACGGGCTATGCAGGTTTGGCGAGTCACGGCGGTACGCTGGGCCTCATGATAGCCCTTTGGTTCTACGTGAGAAAGTACAAAGTCAATCTGATGCGTGTGCTCGACAACATCGCCATCGCCACGCCCATCACGGCCTGCTTCATCCGTTTGGGCAACTTGATGAACTCCGAGATTGTGGGCAAACCCACTGATTCTGCGCTGGGCTTTATCTTCGTGCAGAACCATGAAAATTTTGCGCGACATCCAGGACAGCTCTACGAAGCCCTGTTCTATCTGTTCCTCTTCCCCATCGGTTTGTGGCTCTACAAACGCTACAAAACGAAAGTAGGCACGGGCTATTTCTTTGGCTGGGTCTTGACGTGTATCTTCGCCTTCCGTTTCTTCGTAGAGTTCCTCAAGGAAGTGCAAGAGCCTTGGGAACTGTCGATGGTTGAGACCATCGGACTGAATCAAGGACAGATGTTGAGCATCCCCTTTGTGGTACTCGGCCTCTATTGCTGGTTGGGCGGTAAATACTGCAAGAAGTTGGGCGAACAACCCACGCAGAAGAAACCTTAAGTGCATATTCACCCATTCCCTTCCCTATTCTTCCATTCGCCAAAAGCCACCCCTCTTGGGATGCCCGCTTTTGGCGAATGGATTTTTTTATGCCTTCTCGAAACATCCGTATACTGTCAAGAAAAGACGTAAATCTAACGCGCTGAGAATGGCTTGAAATCCAGCGCGCGATACTTTGGACTAAAAGAACGCAAGGAGAGCCTATTAGCACAATAAGGAAGCCGCTCCCTTGCCCCTCCACACAGAGAAACCTCATAAGCCTATTCGTGGATACAATAAGGCTGTCGGCTGGCTTCCTTATTGCGTCGGCTGATAGCCTTATTCTGTCAGCCGACATCCTTATTGTATTTTTGAGTAGCTCGAAGGGAGTGATTCTTCTCATAAGGCCGAAGATGCTCCACCGCCTTGTTTCAACGAGAAGGAGAAGGGTGAAAACCTATGGTTTAGCTTCGCTTAAGTGCATGAAACATGTGGCAATCAATGGTAGGCATTCTTCATCGCGAACAACGAACGAAAAAAATCATTATCTTTGCTGCGTACAACATCCAATATAGAAAAATCATGCAAAGCAAACCTCTTGTTTTTCTGGCACTGGCCACCACTCTCGGTCTGACCTCCTGCTCCAAAATGGGCCCTTTGGGTCCTGAGAATTTTGCAGTAGATCCCTCACCGCTCGAAGCCATGGACAATCAGGTGCCCGTGGTCATCTCTGGGCGTTTCCCTGAGAAGTATATGAAAAAGAAAGCTGTGGTCAAGATCACTCCCGTATTGCATTTCCAAGGCGGGCAGTCTACTGCTACTGGCGATATTTTCCAGGGCGAGAAGGTGCAAGGAAATCATCAAGAAATTTCGTACTTATTGGGCGGCAACTATAAGTTGCGCACCACTTTCCCCTACCGCGACGAAATGCTGCGCTCCGAACTCTACGTTACGTTTGATGCCACCGTTGGAAAGAAGAAGGTAGACATCCCTGCAGTGAAAATTGCCGATGGCGTACTGGCCACCAGCACACTGCTTCGCCGCACTGCCGCTTCAGCAACTGCCGCTTTGGGCGAGGACAAGTTCCAGTATACCATCGAGCAAAAGCAGGAAGCACAAATCAAATACCTCATCCAGCAAGCCCGCATCCGCACCAGCGAACTGCAATCTACTTCTGTGAAAGATTTTGTGCAGACGCTCCGCAACATCAAGGCCGATGGCAAACGCCTGGAATTGGAAAACGTGGAGGTGAGTTCCTACGCATCGCCCGACGGCGGTGAGAAGCTCAACACCAAGTTGGCACAGAGTCGCGACGATGCTTCAGGTAGCTATGTGAAGAATCAGCTGAAGAAAATAAAACTCGAAGGTGAGGTCAATTCCCATTATACCGCGCAGGACTGGGAAGGCTTCCAGCAACTCGTGAGTGAGAGCAACATTCAGGACAAAGAGGTGATTCTGCGCGTGCTCTCCATGTATCAAGACCCCGAACAGCGTGAACAGCAAATCAAAAACCTATCTGCTGGTTTCCGCGAACTGGCTGATGAGGTGTTGCCCGAACTTCGCCGCTCACGCCTTACTGTCAATTATCTGATTGTGGGACGAACCGACGACGAGATACAACAGCAGTTGCAGGCCGATGCTTCAAAACTCAGTATCGAAGAACTGCTCTACGCTGCCACACTGACGGACAATGTGGCCGAAAAAGAGAAGATATACACAACAGCTGACCGACTTTTCCCCGCTGACTATCGCGCGGTGAACAACCTCGGTGTACTGGCTTACGGGCAGGGCAACCTCGCCGCTGCAAAGGACTATTTCTCCAAAGCCGCAAAGAAAAACGAGCAGGCAGCAGAGCCCAAAGCAAACCTCGCCCTTGTGGCCTTGGCTGAAGGCGACTCTAAAACATCGGAGGACTATCTGGGACAAGCTGCTGCGGCACACAACTACGGCGAAGTGCTGGGCAATCTGGCTTTGGCTCGTGGACAGTACGCGCAAGCAGCCCGCCAGTTGCAGGGTGTGAATACCAACTCCGCCGCGCTGGCTCAGCTACTGAATAAAAACTATACAGAGGCGCGCACTACGCTCTCTCGCATTCCTCAACCTGATGCCACAACGGCCTATCTGAAGGCTATCCTCGCTGCCCGCACGCATCAGGCTGCCGATGTAGTGACGAATCTGGAGCAAGCCTTTAAGCTCGACAGCACGCTCAAGGCTCGTGCCGCTAAGGATCTGGAGTTTGCCAACTACTTTAATACTGCTGATTTCCAAAACATCACGAAATAAATGCTTACACGCCGTTCCCTTTGCAGCTTATTCCTGCTCGCGTTGGTGCTTCTGACCGCTTGCGGCCCAGACAAACACCATGTGCGCATCACTGGAGAGTTCAAAAATCTCGACAACGCCGAGTTCTACGTCTACAATGACGGAGAAAAGTTTGCGGGCTTCGATACAGTTCGCATTGAGGACGGTAAGTTTCGCTATGAGAAAGCCTTGGAGGGCACGGAAGTCCTCACGCTGCTCTATCCCAACTTCTCGCGCACGCTGGTGGTTGCCGAACCAGGAACCACCATCCATATTACGGGCGATGCTGGGAAGTTGAGCGATGTGGATGTGAGTGGGACGGAGAGCAACGAACGCCTCTCAAAGTTCCGCCACACCAACCAGAGCAAACCTGCCTCCAATGTGCGGATGGCTGCAGCCCAGTATGTCCGCGACAATGCCGCAACGCCCGATGGTTTGGTACTGTTTCTCGAATATTTTGCAGGGGAAAAGGATTTCGATGCTCCCACCGCGCTGCAACTGCTCGACTTGCTCAAACAGAAACAACCTAACAAGGCGTTGATAGGTCCTCTCGATGCGCGCCTGCGACCGCTCTTGTCCAATTCCGCGCGTATGCCGTTGCAGACTTTCTCCGCCACCGCCCTCAATGGTTCTGTTGTGTCGAACGCCACCTTAAAGGGCAAGCCCGCTCTCGTTGTGTTCTGGGCAAATTGGTCGTCCGAAAGCACTGATATGCTCAACCACGTGAAGCGATTGCAGCGGGCCTTTGGGAAGAAGCTGCAGATAGTGGCCGTTTCGATGGACACCAGCATCCCCGATTGCCGACACCGCGTGCAGACCGATACGCTCACTTTTCCGACACTTTGTGACGGTGAGGCCTTTCGTTCGCCTGTGGCCGAGAGGTTGGGAGTGCGCTATGTTCCTGGTAATATCCTCGTTGATGCCGCGGGACGTGTCGTAGCACGCGATATTCCGGCTGCCGATTTGGAAAGCCGCGTTTCAAAACTTATGGAGTGAGAGCATCAGCAGGCCCATTGTGTGGTCTGCTAATGCTCTTTCTCTTTTCATTATCCTAAAACTATTTTTCCTTGTTTACCCAAATTCACAGTGCCGTAGTAAACGGATTGAAGGCCATCCGCGTGATGGTCGAAATCAACGCCTCTCCAGCCAAGCACGATGCTATTGGAGAAACGCCTTTCTTTATGGTCGGCTTGCCCGACAACGCTGTAAAGGAGAGCCGGCAGCGCGTGCAGAGCGCGCTCATCAATTCGTCCTTGTGTCTCCCCCGCCTCAATATCACTATCAATTTTGCCCCCGCCGACATCCGCAAAGTAGGCTCAGGTTTCGACCTCCCGCTGGCCATCGCCATGCTCACAGTGTGCGACCTCATTAAGTGTCCCACGCTCGAGCGTATGATGTTCGTAGGCGAGTTAGGCCTCGACGGCTCCGTGCGAGCTGTGCGCGGTGCACTGCCTATTGCCATCGAAGCTCGCAGCCTGGGGTACGACACGCTCTTTGTTCCCCGCGAGAACGAGCGGGAGGCTGGCGTGGTCAATCAGCTAAAAGTGATCGGTGTGAGTACACTCAGCGAACTGGTAGACCATCTCAACGGTCAGTCGCTCCTGCAACCCGTTGAGGTCAATACGCGGGAGGAGTTCTACCAGGCACAGAGCGACTATCCTCTCGACTTTGCTGAAGTGAAGGGTCAAGAGCGCGCCAAGCGAGCTTTTGAAGTAGCGGCCGCCGGAGGACATAATCTGCTGCTCATCGGTTCGCCCGGTTGCGGCAAGAGTATGATGGCTAAGCGCATCCCAGGCATTCTTCCGCAACTCACGTTGGCCGAATCGCTCGAAACCACACAAATCTACAGCATTGCAGGCCAATTGCCGGAAAACACCTCACTCATCGCTCGACGCCCTTTTCGCAGTCCTCACCACACTATTTCCGACGTGGCTTTGATAGGAGGTGGCGTCAATCTTCAGCCTGGTGAGATTTCGTTGGCCCATAATGGCGTACTTTTCCTTGATGAGTTGCCCGAATTTTCGCGCAGTGCGCTCGAGACGCTCCGCCAGCCGCTGGAGGACAGAGTTATCAATATCAATCGCGCCAAGTATAGCGCCAATCTGCCTTGCTCTTTTATGCTCGTGGCCGCTATGAATCCTTGTCCCTGTGGTTATTATAACGACCCAACGCATAAGTGCAGTTGTAATCAGGGTATGATTCAGCGCTATATGTCTAAGATTAGCGGGCCGCTGATGGACCGTATCGATTTGCAGATCGAAGTAACGCCCGTGCCGCTTGAAGAACTACAATGTGCGCCCAAGGGTGAGAGTAGTTCTGCCATACGTGAGCGCGTGGCCAAGGCGCGCGCCGTGCAGACCGAACGCTTTGCCCATTTGCCCGGTATTCATTGCAACGCGCAGATGGGCGCACGCGAAATCGAACGCTTTGCGCAACCCGATGCAGCTGGGCGAGAAGCGTTGGCCATGACTATGAAGAAGATGGATCTCAGTGCTCGAGCCTACGAGCGAATACTCAAAATGGCGCGCACAATAGCCGACTTGGCTGGTCAAGAGGAGGTGGGCTTCGATGCCATATCCGAAGCCGTGGGCTACCGTAATCTGGACCGCTCCGACTGGGGCGAAACGTTCTAAAGGATAAAGATATTTGCTGCTGGCTCTGTGCGCGACAAAAAAAGGTGCGAACTTGTTGGTGGCTCAGAAAAAGAAAAGAGCGGATAGAATGAGGAAGATGGATAACTTACTGATTCTATCTGCTCTTTTCTTGTAGGTTTGAAAAAGCGAGTTAGCGACCGCGCAGGCGGCACATAAAGTAGACGAAATAGAGGCGGGGCAAAAGGCGCAGCCGATCCTTGAGACTGTCCACTTCGCTTATCACGCGGATGTTGTCCTTGAGTCCTGCCGAGCGCAGACTGTTGCTAACGCCCGTCACATCGAAGTCGGCAATCGGGAAGTCTAATTGCAGAAATCGTTTGCCGGCAAGAAAGAGCTGTTTGAACAACTTAAAATCGGCCGACATACGGTGGCGTATATCGAAAGGATACTCGCGCAAACAACTTGTACGGGTTAGTGCGCTCTGATGACAGAAGAACATACGGTGCCCATTATGCGGCGCTTCAGCTTTCTTGATGACGCCGCGTTTCACTACATCGCCGTAGATAACATCTGCCGCGCGTTCTTCGGCAAAGACCCTCTGCAACACATCGTCTGCCGCAAATCCATCGCCCGCATTCATAAAAATGACCCATTCGCCCGTGGCCAGACGAACGCCCTTATTCATCGCATCGTAGATACCGCGGTCGGGTTCCGATACAACTGTTGTGAGGTGCGGGCGGAAAGTTTCAATCACCTGCGCAGTAGAGTCGGTGGACGCTCCGTCAATGATGATGTACTCCAGATTCTTGTAAGTCTGGCGCAGCACGTTTGTGATGGTTTTTTGCAGTAGTTTATCGCAGTTGTAACAAACTGTAACGACGGATACTTTCGGGGGAGTCATAAATAGTTGTGAGGGATTCTTTTTTAAAGTTTATGGAGTGCAAAGTTACTATATCTTGTTGGCGTGCTGCCCCTTTGCTTTGAAAAACTTGTCCCACAGACACGAGAGCAGCTCCTTTGGAGAAAATCTTATAAGGCTGTGAGAAAATTATAGATACTTTGTGCTATCTTTGCCCTTATAATTATTGACAAAGGCAAACATTGTTTCGATTTACCGAAAGAATATATAACTAATCAATATACTATCTAATGAAAAAAAGAAACCTTTGGGTGTTCCTCGGACTGACTCTGCCGTTGGGCGCAATAGCTCAAACATCGGCTATAACGCAGTTGCGAGGCTATCACTATGGGCAAGATGCAGCTCCAACAGGTTGGGAGTGGCAAAGCCCAGACTCCGTGGCGTACAACAAGCAGATGCCGCACGCTTTCTTCTTCTCGTTTGCCAACGAGAGCGAAGCTGCTCGCGTGCAACCTACAGCGTCTAAATACTACGAAAGTCTGAACGGTCAGTGGAAGTTCAACTGGGTGAAGCAACCTTCTGAGCGACCAAAAGATTTCTACCGCCCCGACTTCAACGCAAGCAGTTGGGACAATATCGAAGTGCCCATGTCCTGGAACTTGGCAGGGCGCCAGGCCGACGGCTCTTGGAAGTATGGTTTGCCCATCTATTCTAATCAGCGCGTCATCTTTGCCCATCATGTGGCAGTGGGCGACTGGAAAGGCGGCGTTATGCGCAAAGCTCCCAGCAGCTGGCTCACAGCGAAATATCCCAATGAGGTAGGCTCCTACCGTCGTACATTTTCCGTGCCGGCCGATTGGAAAGGTCGTCAGGTGTATATTAACTTCGATGGCGTTGACTCTTTCTTCTATCTCTGGATCAATGGAAAATACGTGGGCTTCTCGAAGAACTCACGCACGTTAGCGCAATTCGACATCACTCCCTACCTCAACAAGAAGGGCGAGAACGTTGTGGCGCTGGAAGTGTACCGCAACAGCGACGGTTCGTTTCTCGAAAGTCAGGACATGTTCCGCCTGCCGGGCATCAACCGCAATGTTTATCTCACGTCGAAGCCACAAGTGCAGGTGCGCGATGTAGTGGCCATTCCCTCTTATAAGGATGCCAACTACACGGATGCAGTGCTCAACGTGAAGACCTATGTTTCCAATCTCGGCAAAAAGGATCAGAAGTTCCAGCTGGCTTATAAGCTGCTCGAGGTGGAACTTTACGGTGATGCCACTAAGCCTGTCAGCGGTGTGGAGGGAACTGTTCCCGTTTCGCTGGTGAAGAAAGGCAGCGAGATGCTGGCCACCGCGCAGATTGCGGTAGGTAAGGCCGTGCGTCCTTGGTCGGCTGAGCGCCCGCAGCGTTATGTCCTCGTGGGCGAACTGAAAGACGAGAAAGGCCGTACTATCGACACCTACTCCACTTATGTTGGTTTCCGACAGATTGAGATTAAGGACGTCCCCGCAAGTCAAGACGAGTTCGGTTTGGCAGGTCGCTACTATCTCTATAATGGTAAGCCCATCAAGTTTAAGGGTGTGAACCGCCACGAAACAAATCCCGACCGCGGTCATGCTATTACCCACGAACAGATGGAACACGAAGTCATGCTCATGAAGCGTGCCAACATCAACCACGTTCGTAACTCCCACTACACCAATGATCCCTATTGGTACTATCTCTGCGACAAATATGGCATCTATCTTGAGGATGAGGCCAACTTAGAGAGCCATGAATATTATTATGAAGCTCCCTCGCTTTCCCATGTGCCCGAATTCCAGAATCAGCATGTTGCGCGCAACATGGAGATGGTACACGCCGATGTGAACCATCCCTCTGTGGCTATCTGGAGTCTTGGCAACGAGGCCGGCCCAGGCGACAATTTCAAGAAGGCTTATGCCGCCATCAAGGCCTTTGATACCTCTCGCCCCGTGCAGTATGAGCGCAACAACGATATAGTTGACATGGGCTCTAACCAATATCCCAGCGTGGGCGGCGTACAGGCTTTGGCTTCCGGTAAGACGAAAGCCAAATATCCTTTCCACATCTCCGAGTATGCCCACTCTATGGGTAACGCCGTGGGCGATCTCCAGCACTATTGGGATGCTATCGAAAGCACCAATTATGTGATGGGTGGCGCCATTTGGGACTGGGTGGACCAGGCTATGAATAAGGTGCAGGACGCGCAATATAAGGTGGACGGCAAGAATACTGTCAACGGTCTTCCCTCTACAACCTACTACTGGGCGTATGGTGGCGACTTTGGCGATAAACCCAACGACGGAATGTTCTGTATGAACGGTGTGATGCGCCCAGATCTCACGCCGAAGGCTCAATATTTTGAAGTGAAGAAGGTTTACCAGAACGTCGGCGTTAAGTGGGTTGATGCCGCAACCAATCAGGTGGAAATCTTCAATAAAAACTATTTCGAGCCCCTCGACTATACCATCCATTTCACCCTTTGGAAGGACGGTCAGCAGGTAGCTGGTTCGGGTTGGAACTATAACGTTGCCATCCCCGCCCGTGAAAAGCGCGTGGTGACGGTTCCTAACTACAAGATGGCCGAACTTGACGCCAATTCCGAGTACTTCCTCAAAGCGCAGTTCTTTACCCGCGCCGACCAACCTTGGGCAAAGGCTGGTTATGAGCAGATGAACGAACAGCTCTTGCTCCAGACACCCAATTGTTTGCCCGAGGTGGAAATGTCTCAGGATAGAACACAGCAGCCTAAAATAAAGACCGTGAACGGAGGTATAGAAGTGAGCGGTAAGAACTTCAAAGCAGTGTTCGACACACAACAGGGAGCTATCAGTGAACTTACTTATGCTGGTAAGCAGATAATAGAAAAAGGTCAAGGCCCTAAACTGGATGTGTTCCGCGCCCCAGTTGACAATGATAATTGGCAGATTGGCGGTTGGTTCCGTAATGGTCTCTACAAATTGACGCACAATGTGAAGAGTTCCTCGATTACTACTGACAAGAGGGGTAATTGTGTTGTTTCTTTCATTGTAGAAAGTCATACAGCTCCAGGATGTCAAAACACCTATAGCAATACCGATCGCAACCCCGACGATGTTTACCGCATCAATGAGAAGTCTACCGAACCTGGTAGCCTTACTTTCACGCAGCAGCTCGTTTATACCATCTATCCCGATGGTTCTATCGAACTCCAGAGTGCTGTGACAACCAACCACGCAGGTATCGACATGCCGCGTATGGGCTATGCGCTTGAGTTGCCTAAGCAGTACGACAACTACACTTATTACGGCCGTGGACCTGTGAACAACTATTCCGATCGCAAGACAGGCCAATTTATTGAGAAATACAATCAGAAACTCGACGATAGCTATATCGTTCTGCCGAAGCCGCAAGCTATGGGCAACCGCGAGGATGTGCGCTGGATGTCGCTGACGGACAATGCCGGCGATGGCGTTCTTTTCCGTGCCGACAGTACTTTCTGCTGTTCCGCTCTGCCTTGGAGTCAGCTCGAGCTTATGGGTGCTTCGCATGCCTATAAACTCCCGAAGAGCTCCGCGGTTCATGTTCATCTCGACGCACAGGTGCGCGGTCTTGGAGGTGCAAGCTGCGGCCCAGGCCCATTGCTGGAAGATCAAGTGAAGTCCACAAGCCGTATGTTTGGCTTCCTCATCCGCCCCGTTACAAAGAACAACGAAGATGAACAAGGTAAGGTGCAGACCAGTGGCGAAAGCCCCATTGCTTTCTCACGTGATCGTGCCGGTGAAGTAACTCTTTCAACAAAAGAACACGGCCTTCAGATTCTCTACTCTATCAATGGCGGTAAGCAGCAAATATACACCAAACCTTTCAACTTGCGCCGAGGAGGAGTAGTTACAGTACAGTATAAGGGCAACAAGAGCAGTACTACGAGCATGTCGTTCGGGAAAATCGACGAAATACCTTTGGAAGCAATCTATGCCAGCAGTATGGAGCCGAACGAAGGAGAGGCTACCCACCTCACCGACAATAAGCTCGACACCTATTGGCATACGCAATATGGCGTTACGCTTACGAAATTCCCCCACTGGGTCGACTTTGATTCGGGCGTCTTAGGCACGATGCGCGGCTTTGTTTACACTCCGCGTCAGGACAATGTCAATGGTCGTGTGAAGGCTTATGAGATCTACGTTTCCAACGATAACAAAACGTGGCGCAAGGTGGCTGAAGGTGAATTCCCGAACTCAGCAAAACCACAACGCGTTCTCTTCTCTCAGCCCACAAAGGCACGCTACATCCGTTTCCGTGCTCTCAGTGAGCAGAACGGCGCAGAGTACGCCAGCGGTGCCGAATTCTCCGTGATTGGCGAATAAGATCTAAGCACAGATATATATCTACTAATGAGCAAGCAGAGGATGCCAATCCCCTGCTTGCTTTTTTGTTGAGGAAAGGGAGAGCCCCACAGCCCAGAAGGAATAAGCCCCCTCCATCTCCCCCATAAGGGGGAGTGCTCAGTGTGGGTTCTCAGACTTGTCGGATTTGTCGGACTTGTCTGACCAGTCCGACCCGTCAGAGACCCAATACTGATTCGTGCTCCTTCGCCTTTTTCGTGAACATTCGTGGGCTTAAAATATCAATAGAATTCTTATTTTTCTCCTCCCACGAGGCTCTTCAATCCGCGCACGAAAGGGAGAGAGCGATCCATCCCGCCTTTCTGCGTGCCGATACAATAAGGCTGTCGGCAGATTTCCTTATTGAGTCGGCCGACAGAATAAGGAAGCCAGCTGACAGAATAAGGAAAATGACGAAGAGGATAAGGAAGATTTTTACCAAAAGCAGCCGAAAAAATACGAAAATCTCTCAAAATCTCCACTTCCCGCAAGATTTCGCCCGACTTTTCCCTCCTGCAAAATCAAAAATGCCGCAAAGATTTTGGCAGAAAGCGAAGAGGAGAGCTTTTCTCAATTTTTCAGAAGAAGGCTTATTGTCAATTTTGAGGAAAGTTTTAGAAGTCGTCGGACTGGTCGGACTGGTCGGACCAGTCGGAAAGGTTGTTGAGAGAACTGCTTATCGGACTAGTCCGACCAGTCCGACAAATCCAATCCGTTATCGGACGAGTCCGAGAGTGGCAGCCGAGCACTCCCCCTTATGGGGGAGATGGAGGGGGCTCTCCCCTTTTTTCTCCCCATTCTCCTTGCATCTGAAAAAAATCCTTATATTTGCAGCAAACACCAAACATAAAAAACATCACACTATGGAAATGGTATCCGTGTTTATGACTTTCGGCATCATCGTTGCCCTAAGCATCTTTTTCTATTTCGTGCCTTTCTTCCTCTGGTTGAGCGCGAAAGTTTCTGGCGTACATATCTCGTTGATCCAGCTCTTTTTGATGCGTATTCGTAACGTCCCGCCAGGTATTATCGTGCCCAGTATGATTGAGGCGCACAAGGCAGGATTGCAGAATATTACGCGTGATAAACTCGAGGCACACTATATGACCGGTGGTCATGTGCAGCGCGTGGTCCATGCCCTTGTGTCGGCCAATAAAGCCAATATAGACCTCACCTTTGAGAAGGCTACCGCCATCGACTTGGCAGGTCGCGATGTTTTCGAGGCTGTGCAGACCAGTGTAAATCCTAAGGTGATTGATACGCCGCCCGTTGCTGCCGTTGCAAAGAATGGTATTCAGCTTATCGCCAAGGCTCGTGTCACGGTGCGCGCCAATATCCAGCAACTCGTGGGTGGTGCTGGCGAAGAAACCATCTTGGCCCGCGTGGGCGAAGGTATCGTGTCGAGCATCGGTTCGGCAGAGAGCCATGAAACTGTGTTGGAGAACCCCGATAGCATCTCGAAGCTCGTGCTCCGCAAAGGCCTCGATGCTGGTACGGCCTTTGAGATTCTCTCCATTGATATTGCTGACATCGATGTGGGTAAGAACATCGGTGCTACTTTGCAAATGGATCAGGCCAATGCCGATAAGAACATCGCTCAGGCCAAGGCAGAAGAGCGTCGCGCTATGGCTGTGGCCACAGAGCAGGAAATGAAAGCCAAGGCGCAGGAAGCCCGCGCAGAAGTGATTCGGGCAGAAGCACAAGTGCCACTGGCTCTGGCCAAAGCCCTCAACGATGGCAATATGGGCGCGATGGACTACTACCGACTCAAAAACCTTTTGGGCGATACAGAGATGCGCGAAGAGATTGCTGGCCTGGCAAAGAACGGCCTCTCCTCCTTTGGACAAGGCAATACTCCTCCCCCAGCGCCTAAACGCCGCGATTAAGAAGGTGGAAACCTAAGATAACGTGCCAATGCGTTGCCCTGTCATGCAGGGTGACCATTGGCATTTTTCGTTTCCCAGAAGCCAAAGATGCCACAAGAGTATAAGAAATACTAATGTTTTGTTAAAAGAGGTCGTTTGCTTACATATTGTTGTTGGAACTCTTTACATTTGTCGCCGAATGTAATAATAACAGAAGAAAAAACAAGTATGAAGAAGATTGTATTTACATTGGCAGCAGTAGCTGCCTTTAGCTTCGCTTCTTGCGGCGGAAACAAAACAGAAAAGGGCGGAGTAAACGATTCTGACAGTACAACTGTAGTGGCTGATACTACGAATGATCCCGTGGCCGCTGCGGCTCAGGGCGTGACGGAGCAGTTGAAGGCGAGTGTGAACGATCCCGAGAAGTTGCAGGCAGCTGTTACTGCTGTGCAGGCTACGCTACAGCAATATTTGGCTAATGGTGACAAGGAAGCCGCTGCAAAGTATGCGAAGGTAGTTCAGAACTATATCAATACCGACGCAGAGGTGAAAGAAGCCCTCACAAAGGCGGAAGTGAGCCTTTCGAAGGATGCTGCTGCAGCTAAAGTGGATGTTGCTACAAATCTCTATGAAACTCTGAACGGAATTACCAATGTGGCTAAAACTTCTGATGGAGCTATGGAGAAGGTGACAAAGACTGCTACCCAGGAAGCTCAGGAAGCTGCAAGCACGGTGGCTAATAAAGCTGTGGATGCTGCAAAAGAAACAGCAACCAATAAGGCGAAAGAAGAAGTGAAAAAAGGTGCTGAGAAGGCCGAAAAGGCAGTGAAAGAATCGGCAGAGAAAGCCAAAGCAAAGACTTCAGAAGAAGTGAACAAAGGTTTGAAAAAACTCGGCCTCTAAAGTTTTATACTTTGATATATTGAGGATGCAGCTCCTTCCAGAGCTTCTTCTCACAGAAAAACGCCCGACCTCCACAGGTCGGGCGTTTGTAGTTATGATGCGGCTTATTATAGCCTTACTTTTTTGCGGTTTTGTCGGGAAGCAAAGGAGATACTTCAGTGGGTGGAAGGGCAGCAAATTCCTGCGCCTCCATGGCGGTGCGGCTTTCCTTTGCTGCAAAGATGCTATCCTTAAACTTGGTGTCCTTGTTGAGCGTTTCGAGTGCTTGGCGTGCGGCGTTCTGCTGACTCTCTTTCTTAGAGTAGCCACGCCCCTTTCCTGCCTTTTTGCCTTCCAGGATTATGACGGTGTTGAACACGGGAGAGTTGCTGTTCTCCCCTTCCGTATTTTCCAGTTTGAACTCGGCACGTAGCTTATTCTTCTGGCTCCATTCCAACAAGCGCGACTTGAAATTTTCTTCCTTTTTCGAAAGTGCTTCAAGATTGATGTATTGTCCCAGAATGCGCTTGTCCACAAATTCGTAGCATTTCTTAAAGCCTCGGTCGAGATATACCGCCCCGATGAAGGCTTCAAAGGCATTTCCACCAATGTTATTGCGCTTCGTTGTGGGACGCGTATTGAGACTGATGAGTTGGCTAAGTCCCATCTTCTCCGCCAGCAGGTTGAGCGTGGAGCGCTGTACCACCTTGCTGCGCACATTGGTCAGAAAACCTTCTCGCCTGCGCGGAAATTTCTTGAAAACAATGTCGCTGACGATGGTCTCAAGCACAGCATCGCCTAAGTATTCCAGTCGCTCGTTATTGACGGCACGGCCGGAATGATTCTTATACATCTTGCTGCGATGAGCTAAAGCAATCTGATAGAGCTCTATATTGTGCGGATAGAACCCTAAGATGTCGTAAATTTGAAAATAAAGCTCCTTGTCCTTGCGGAAGAGGAGCTTCATCCTATCAAGTAAATTCGTGTTCATTCTATTAAGTTACGAGTTGCGAGGTACAAGCTGCGAAGCACAATACCCCTCGTATGAATGACGATGTAGGAGATATGCAACGTTAAAGACAAGGGACGGGACACGAAGTGCCAGCTACTGAACGCTGTCTTGTGCCTCGTCCCTCGTAGCTTTGTTTACTTGTACTTCTTCATAATGACGCACGCGTTGTGTCCACCAAATCCGAACGTGTTGCTCAGAGCTGCGCGTACTTCGCGTTGTTGCGCCTTGTTGAAAGTGAAGTTCAGCGAATAGTCGATCTCGGGATCTTCATCGCCATCTTCATGATTGATCGTTGGCGGAACAATGTCGTTGACCACTGAGAGTACGCAGAAGAGTGCTTCAATACCTCCGGCAGCACCCAGAAGGTGGCCCGTCATCGATTTCGTTGAGCTAATGTTGAGCTTGTAAGCTGCGTCGCCGAATACGTCCTTAATTGCTTTTGCTTCGGAGATATCGCCCACGGGAGTAGAAGTACCGTGTACGTTGATATAATCAATATCTTCGGGCTGCATTTCAGCATCTTTCAGTGCGCGCTGCATAACAAGTTTTGCGCCAAGACCCTCGGGGTGAGAGGCCGTAATATGGTGTGCGTCAGCACTCATGCCAACACCGGCCACTTCGCAGTAGATGTGTGCGCCGCGAGCAAGGGCGTGGTCGAGCGTCTCCAGCACGAGGATACCTGCACCCTCTCCCATGACGAATCCGTCGCGGCTCTTAGAGAACGGACGGCTTGCGTGCTCGGGGTCATCGTTGCGAGTGGAGAGCGCGTGCATAGCGTTGAAGCCTCCAAGGCCGCAAGGCCAGACTCCAGCTTCTGCACCGCCTGTTACAATAGCGTTGGCTTTGCCCAAACGCAAGAGGTTGAACGCGTCAGCCAAGGCGTTGGTTGCGCTGGCGCAGGCGCTCGTCGTTGTGTAGTTCGGGCCGCGGAAGCCGTAGTTGATAGAGATTTGTCCGGCAGCGATGTCGGCAATCATCTTAGGGATGAAGAACGGGTTGAACTTCGGGCCCTCAGCTTCATGCAGTGCGTAGTAGCCTGCCTCTTCTTCAAACGTATGGATACCACCGATGCCGACGCCTAAGATAACGCCAATCTCGTTTTTGTCCACTGTATCGAGGTCCAAACCAGAGTCTTTGATGGCTTCTTGTGCAGCTACGAGTGCGTACTGTTCGTAGAGATCCATCTTACGAGCCTGCTTGCGGTCGATAAAGTCCGCAACCTTGAAATTCTTTACTTCGCACGCAAAGTGAGTCTTGAACTTCTCTGCGTCAAAATGAGTAATAGGAGCTGCGCCACTAACGCCGTTCTTGATGTTCTCCCATGTTTCGGGAGCGGTGTTACCTACCGGCGTGAGGGCACCCATACCTGTCACTACAACTCTGTGTAATTCCATTTTATGAGAGCTAATCTGTTAATAAAGCGCAACGTTTAACGTCAGGAGAAACACGCACCCATTGAGGAGCGCGTTTCTGAAAACGTTAAACGTCGGTATCGGAACTATGGATACAAATATTATTTTGTATGCTCTTCGATATAAGCGATTGCATCGCCAACAGTGCTGATTTTTTCAGACTGGTCGTCGGGGATAGTGATACCGAACTGCTTCTCAAATTCCATAATGAGCTCTACAGTATCGAGTGAATCTGCGCCCAGGTCGTTTGCGAAGCTTGCTCCGTCTTGTACTTCTGCCTCGTCAACGCTCAGTTTGTCAACGATAATTGCCTTTACTTTATCAGAGATTTCAGACATGATTGTAAATAATTAATTTGTTGTTAATATGATTTTTCTGTTTTTGTAGGTTGCAAAAATAGAGACATTTATGGATATACCCAAACTTTTCAGCTGAAAACTACTTTTTTGTTGCACATTTTTTCCTATTTCTGTGCAGTTTTGATATTTCTGGCTGATAAAAGGAGGGTTATGTTGATGAGAATGTGGGAGAAAAAGGAGGGAGGAAAAAGGCGATTTTGTCAGAATTATAGAGAAAAGAGATTGAATTATAAAGAAGTTTTTTTGAATAATAAGGACGATAGTAGAACAAGTAGGGAGGGATAGCAACCTGCTGGAAGCACGTTGAGAAATCCCTCCAACGGCGGTTGTGCTTATTGACTTTTCCCTGTGGCACGAACGAGTTGCAAACCAGCGGCTGCGGCTTCGAGGGTGAATGCGCCAGCTTTGTTGGTGGTTTGAACAATTACGGTACACATTCCGCTAAAGAGGTGCATCTGCGGTTCTTGGAACGCATCGAGACAAGTGGGGTCGCCGTTGGCCGTGGCTTTGAAGCGAGCATTGCCAGAAACTTTGAAACGTACCAGTCGGTTATCGGCGGGACAGAGATTACCGTCCTTATCAACGGCACGTACCGTATAATAGGCCACATCTTCTGCATTGGCACGGAGGGCTTCACTGTCGGCGCGCACAATTTCAAGATGGTGGGGCTTGCCTGCCGTGCGCACCACCTTTTCTGCCACCTGCTCTCCCCTATCATTATAGGCCACCACGCGAAGTTCGCCGGGTTCGTAGACAACCTCGTTCCATATCAGGCGGTAGCGTTTCTCCACATCCTTGTAGTCCTCGGGCTGGTTGCGGCGCGGTGCAGACTTTGGTGCATCAGCCTTGCGCAGACGTCCCTGACTTTTCCCATTCACGAAAAGTTCGGCCTCGGGATAATTCGTATAAACAAACACGGGCGTAGTCTGCCCCTCTCGTCCCGGCCACGTCCAATGCGGCAGAACGTGCAGCGTGGACGCCTGCTTATTCCAAACGCTCCGATAGAGATAATAGCGATCCTTGGGCAGCGAAGCCAGATCGATGATGCCGAAGTAGGAACTGTGTGCCGGCCAAGCATTGGTGTCGTAGGGCGTAGGCTCACCCAGATAGTCGAAGCCCGTCCAGACAAATTGCCCCAAAGTCCAGGGCTGGTCGTCGGCGTTGGCAAAATCCCAGTCGGGTATGTTCGACCACCAGCAGGCCTCTAAGTCGTAAGAACTCGACTGCTTGTCGGGATACATCTTCCCGTCCGCTTTGACAACAGGAAACTTATAAACACCGCGCGAACTAACCGTTGACGCCGTTTCTGAACCGAGGACATAGCCCTGCGGCAGACCCTCGTAGCCTTCTTGATAGCGATGGGCGCGATAGTTATACCCAGGGATGTCTATCATAGCCGCAAACCCATTTGTCAGTACACAATCCCACTGATCCATGCCGCAAGTCACTTTGCGCGTGGGATCTTCGCGGTGGCAGATGTCTTGCAGGCGGCGCGCCACGGCATATCCGTTTGGCGAACACTGCGTGGGCACTTCGTTACCTATACTCCAGAGCACAACGCTCGGGTTGTTGCGATAGTGGCGCACCATGTTGACGATGTCTTTCTCAGCCCAATCCGCGAAGAAACGGTGGTAGCCGTTTTCGCACTTTGCTACATCCCATTCGTCGAAGGGTTCAATCATCATCATGAAGCCCAGCGAGTCGCACAGCTCTACGAGTTCGGGCGCGGGCATATTGTGGCTCGTGCGGATAGCGTCGCAACCCATGTCCTTGAGTAGGCGGAGTTGATGGATGAGTGCACTTCGGTTGACGGCCGCGCCAAGTGGTCCTAAGTCGTGATGGTTGCAAACTCCCTGAAACTTACGGTGCTGATCGTTGAGAAAGAACCCTTTATCGGGTACAAACTCTAAGGAACGGATACCAAAGCGCGTTGTGTAAGTATCTTGCAGTTGTCCGTCGGCCGTATAGATGCGGCTCACGGCGCGGTATTGTTGTGGTGTTTCGGGCGACCATAAGCGCGGGCGTTCTATCGTGAAATGCTGCACGAAAGGCTGGCCGTGCATCGTGGTTTGTGTGTTCTCGCGGGTGAGAACAATGTGATTCTTGTCGTCCAAGATCGTGGTCTCTACGCGCAAGGGCTTTCCCTCTCCTCCTTCCACATTGAGGCGAAGCTCCACGGAGGCGTAGTCGGCCGCCACGTGCGGCGTGAGCACCTGCGTGCCCCATACAGGCACGTGAATGCGGTTTGTATGGATGAGCCGGACATTGCGGTAAAGTCCTGCACCAGGATACCAGCGCGCCGACTGCGGGCGGTTCTCCAATCGAACGGCCAAAACATTGGCTTGACCGTTAGGATTCAGATAAGGCGTAATGTCGACGAAGAAACTGTTGTAGCCGTAAGGCCAGAAAGCCGCTTTCTGTCCGTTTACAAATACTTGCGCCTCGCTCATTGCCCCATCGAAGAGCAGCGTGGTGCATCCTGTGGTGTCGGCCACGAAAGTTGTTCTGTACCACCCTACTCCCGCATACGGCAATCCGCCCGTGCGCCCTGTCTTTTCTGAAGCCTCCGTCTCGCCGTTCTGTGTAACGGCTACGCGCTGCAAGTCGTTGTTGCGGGAGAAAGGCCCTGTGATGGCCCAGTCGTGAGGGATGCTCACGGCTTGCCATGCTTTGCTGTTGTGTTCCGCGGCTTCTGCGCCCAGCGCCTCCCCTCGGTGGAATTGCCAGTGGGTTTTGAGCAATGTTTCTGAGCGTTGTGCCGATGCCGCCGTGGTGCAGAGCAGTCCGGCAAAGAGGAGAGAATGGAACGGATTCATATTGTGTGGTTTTGTTTCTGCTGACAAATGTAGAAAAAAAGTATGAATTCTACACAAGGAAAAGCCCCCTCCATCTCCCCCATAAGGGGGAGTGCTCGGCTGCCACTTTCTGACTGGTCGGACAAGTCGGACAGGTCGGACGGGTCCGATTAGTCTGACTGGGCCGATAGGCAGCTCTTTTAACAACCTTTCGGACTTGTCCGACTTGTCCGACCAGTCAGAAGAGTTCTAAAACTTTCCCAAAAATTGACGATAGGCCTTCTTCTGAAAATTTGAGAAGAGCTCTCCTCTTCGCTTTCTGCCAAAATTTTCGTGGCATTTTTGATTTTGCAGGAGGGTAAAATCGGGCGAAATCCTGTGGAAAGTGGAGATTTTGAGGGATTTTCGTGCTTTTCAGTCCATTTTTGATGAAAATCTTCCTTATCCTCTTCGTCATTTTCCTTATTGTGTCAGCAGATTTCCTTATGCTGTCGGCCGACAGCCTTATTGTGCTGGCTGACGCAATAAGGAAGTCCACGCACAGGAAGGCGAAATTGTTCGCTCTCTCCCTTTCGTGCGTGGATTTGTGGGCTTCGTGGGAGGGGAAAAGTGAGAATTCTATTGATGTTTTTAGCCCACGAATATTCACGAAAAAAGCGAAGGAGCACGAATCAGTATTGGGTCTCGGACGGGTCAGACAGGTCCGACCAGTCGGACTAATCCGACAAGTCTGAGAACCAATACTGAGCACTCCCCCTTATGGGGGAGATGGAGGGGGCTCTATCTTTCCTCAACAAAAATCCCCACGCGCTGCGGGGCACGTGGGGAATATGAATGATAAGCTTTATCTCACTTATTTCTTGTCGCGGTAGTGCTTGAGACCTTCTTCGAGGAATTTAACGTAGCCAGGGATGTCCTCTTTGTAAGAGAAGCTGTGGTTGAGCGCTTTTCCTTCGTTGTCGACAGGTACATAGAACGGCTGGGTCTGCGCACCGAACTTGGTGCTCTCCAAGTAGCTCCATTTGTCGCCTACAGTGCGGAGAATCTTGGTGGTGCCGTCAGCCTGTTTCACTTCGATATTCTCGGGCAAGCGCGTCTTATCGTCCACATAGAGCGAGATGAGCACATAGTCCTTGTTCATAATATCGCGCACCTTAGCATCGTGCCACACGGCCAGTTCCATCTTGCGGCAGTTCACGCAGCCAAAGCCTGTGAAGTCGAGCAGGACCGGTTTTCCTGCTTTCTTGGCATAGGCCATTCCTTCCTCGTAGTCGCGGAATTTTGCTTCCACCTTCACTTGATCGAGATTGAAGTCCTGCGTGTACATGGGCGGAGCAAAGGCGCTGATAGCTTTGCAGGGCGCGCCCCAGAGTCCGGGAATCATATAGATGGCGAAAGCCAAACTGCCGAGGCCTAAGAAGAAGCGCGTCACGCTGGTGTGGGTATCATCGTCGTCGCTGGGGAACTTAATCCAGCCGAAGAGGTAAGCGCCCAAGAGACCAAAGATAGCAATCCACAGGGCAAGGAAGGTTTCGCGGTCCAGAATATGCCAACCGTAAGCCAAATCGGCCACGCTGAGGAACTTCAAGGCGAAAGCCAGTTCGATGAAGCCCAGAACCACTTTCACAACGTTCATCCAGCCGCCGCTCTTTGGTGCTTTCTTCAGCATCGTGGGGAAGAGAGCAAAGAAAGTAAAGGGAAGTGCCAACGCAATGGCAAAGCCCAACATTCCGATAGTGGGGTTGAGGATTGAACCGCCCGCAGTGGACACTTCAACTAGCAAGAATCCGATGATAGGGCCTGTGCAGGAGAAGCTCACAAGGGTGAGCGTGAACGCCATTAAGAAGAGTCCCATGAAACCCGATGCGCTGCTGGCTCGATCGTTCATTTTGTTGTTCCAACTAGAGGGTAGCGTGATTTCGAAGCCTCCCAAGAAACTGGCCGCAAAGACCACGAGCAAAAGGAATAGGAAGATGTTGAACACAGCGTTTGTGCTCAAATCGTTCAAGGTGTTGGCACTCGACAGCGAGGTGACGATGAGGCCCAGAGATACGTAGATGACCACGATGCTTATACCGTAGATGATGGCATCGCGGATGGCTTTTCGTCGGTCGTCGTTGCGGTGGAGGAAGAAGCTCACCGTCATCGGTATGATAGGCCATACGCAGGGCGTGAGTATCGTGATGAGTCCGCCAATAAAGCCCATGAGGAAGATGTACCACAGTGTGCGGTTGTGCGTGCCGCCGTCTTCGCCCCAGTGCTTGAGCTGGTCGATAGAAGATTGATACCATTGAGCAATATCTGAGGAGTCGGCAGGGGCCACTGTGGTGGGACTTGCTGCCGTGTCTATGGCATTGGCCAATGCAGTTGTATCGATTGTGGGGGGGGCCCATCCCGCGATGCGCATTGTTGGGTCCGGTTCAGTCTTATGAGCCATTTCGGCTGCCGCCGCTTTGGCTGCCTCACCGGTAGGGCCATCAGAGCCACTGACAGTGACCTCCGTGGTGGAAGGCGGCAGGCAATTCTGATCGTTACATGCGCCCCACTCCAAGTAGGCCTTTAGTTTGTAGTCCTTTTTCGTCAGTTTGATGCGCTGCGTGAATGTAGCAGTGTTTTCAAAGAAGGACAGTTGCATCTCGAAAACATCATCGTGCATACTCTTCACACCAGGCCCTGGCTTGAGAGCGCCAAGCGGCTCAGCACCATCCGCCTTGTCCACACCAAAGCGAGCCGCCGTTGGACCGCCGTCAGGGATATTAGTACTGTAGACATGCCACCCTTTGGCTATTTTAGCCTTGAAAGTGACGTCTATCTCTGTTGGGGAAACACGCTTCTGCGACACGCTGAACGACACCTGCGCTTGTAGCGTGTTGAGGAGTCCTGCTATTGTCAGCAAAAGCAAAGAGAGACATTTCTTCATAAATTATTCTAGGAATTTTGAGGTTTATAGCGACAAAAGTACCTAATTATTTTTATTCTATTCTTATGGAAAAGTGTTTCTTCAAGTATTTAAGGAAGACTTTTCTATAAACGTGGGGATAAATAGCTTTGTTTTTTACGACAAAGGCTCAGAGAAAAGCCCCATCATCTAGGCTCAACGCTCCCGTTTGAAGTAGCCAATGATGGGGTAGTGGTCTGAATATGTGACGCGGTTGTCTATGTAAGCGGAGAAAGGCCGCCAATCGTCGGAGCAGAAAAGGTAGTCGATGCGCACAATAATGGCATCGCGGTTGAAAGACCGTCCCAATCCGTTGCCAGTGCGCACATAGGCATCGCGTAAGCCTTTGCTCATGCGGTAGTAAGTATTGGAAATGGGACTATCATTGAAGTCGCCGCAAACAATCATGCTCTGACCTTTCTGTTGCGCTATGAAGGCCGTGATTGTGTCCACCATGGCTGCTCTCCCGATGCTGGCCCGACTAATCTTAGATATGATGGTGCGTACGGCTTTCTTATGGATCTTCTCGCCTGTCTCCCGCACGCTGTTGTGGAACTCCTCTCTGTCGTCCTGCGTGAGGCCCATGCTGCGCAAGTGGTTATTGATGACGAGGAGCGTGTCCTTATCCGAGAGTTTGAGCCAGTAGGCCATTGTTCCGTTGTTGCCTATTTGGCAGATGCGCTCGCTGCGGACAATCGGATATTTGCTGAACAAGACGAGCTTACTATCGTTGAAAGTATCCTCTTGATGGTAGCGTTGTTCGCGAAAAATAGGGTAGATATAGTTTTGATAATGTTCTTCACGCGCAAAGCCTTCTTGCACACAGACAATATCGGGATTTTCGTTGGCCAGATAGTGAGCGATGCGGTTGCCAGTTATTCCGTTGATGGTGTCGTTTGTTGCGCCACCCCAGCCAGCGGTGTTGTAAGAGATCACCTTTAGGCTACCCTTAGGTGCAGGGGAGCTGAGGTTGAACGGGCAGTAGGTGCGGATGGGCACAATACAGACGAGCAACCCCAAGAGCGTAATCCAGAGTTGACGTGGCGTGAAAATCAGCGAAAGGAAAGCCATGAAAAGCGTGCCACCCAGCAGAAAGGGAAAGGCAAGTCCAAGGATGCTGAGTAGCCGAAAGTGGGTAGGGTTGACCATGACCGAGGCTGAGCATGCCCACAATAAGAGTACGCTCGTCCATGAAGCACCGATGATGATTTTAGCAAAGGTGCCCGTTTCTTTTCCTTTTTGTGTCTTTCTGGCCATGGGAGTTATTACGATTGAGAATTACGGAAGAGGAAATCTTTCTCTTCACGCGTCAGACTATCATAACCCGACCGATTGATTTTATCAAGAATGCGGTCGATTTCTGCCTCTTGTTGTTTTTTCTGCACGTTGTAGTCGTAGTCAGATGTATGACTGTTGAACGCTCGTCCACCACTAATATGTATGTCCGGTTGTTTTCCGAATCGTTTCTTCAAGCGTTGCCAAATCGTAGGTTTGGCAGGCGTGTAATTGTCCCAGCCTCTAAAGTTGCTCGTGCGGCTGCTCTGCTTGCGCCAGTATAGGAGTAGCAACCAGCCGAATAGCATTCCGCCGAGATGCGCAAAGTGTGCGATATTGTCGGACATACCGAGCGAGAGAGCTTCTATAACGATGTAACCCATCACGAGGTACTTAGCCTTGAGCGGGATAGGGGGGATGAGCAGCATGATACGCTCGTTGGGGTAGAGATAGCCGAAGGCGAGCAGTATGCCGTAGATTGCACCCGATGCACCAATGGTAGTCCACGCGTTCAGTAGTTGCCCCATGGGTATGAGTGTTCCGCCGACCTCTACAAAGTGATGATTTTGCATGCCCTCAATGAAATACTGCGCCAGCTGCCACACTTCTTGGCTCAAAGCCGCTCCAAGGCCGCACACAAAGTAGTAGGTGAGGAATCGGCGGGTGCCAATGGTGCGTTCGATAATGCCACCGAACATCCAGAGTGCAAACATATTGAAGAAAAGGTGGCTCAATCCGCCGTGGAGGAACATATAAGTGAGAGGCTGCCAAAGGTAGAAATTATCAGCCAGTACAAAATGAAGCCCCAACCAACTGGAGAGATCAACAATTCCTGCCTGTTGAAGCACCGTCTGCGCCAGCAGAACGATACAATTGATGATGAGTAAGTTTTTAGTAGCGGGCGGCATCGCGCTCATAGGGTTTGCCATAATCGTTTCTTATTTTTTCGCTGCAAAGATACAATTAAAGTGCCAACAAGTATGGTCCGCTGCTTGTCTTAGTGCAGTTTTGACAATCTTTACTACTATTTGTGGTGGACAAAGCGTCCAAGATGTTGTCCTATTCCTTTTCTCTTCTCTTTCCTCCTATAAGCGTGTTTGTACCTGTCTCTTTTGTGTATCTCCGTTCTTTAAGGTATTTTTGCGGCATAAAGTAAATATCAATTTTTAGAATAGGACTTATGATAGAATTTATCGAACCCTACATTGGAATTGCTCTGAAACTAATCACGGGCATGATTGGCATTTTGGCGTTTTTGCGCATAACTGGCAAGGCGCAGATGGCACAAGTCACGCCGCTTGATACTGTGAGCGCATTTGTGATAGGTGCGCTTGTCGGCGGTGTACTCTACAATCCTGACATGACCTTATGGCACATTCTTTTTGCTTTGGTGGTCTGGACAGTATTCAATATGCTTGTGAGATTTGCTATGCGCTCTGCTCGCCTACGTCACCTTATCAAGGGTGAAAGTGTGTACTTAGTGAAGAACGGCATTATAAATTTCAAAACATTCAAGCGCAACAGTCTTGAGATGGAACAATTCCGTTTGATGCTCCGTCAGAAGGGAGTTTTCTCGATGTTTGATGTGGAGAACGTTTTGTTTGAGACCAATGGTGCTGTCACTGTTAGTTCGCCCAGCAAGACCGATCTCTCTCATCTGCTTGTTAATAATGGCGAAATCGTGGAGCATACTCTTGGTCAGTGCGGTAAGACTCGTGCATGGGTGATTCGTAACATAAAAAACAACGGTTTTGAGAGTCCTGCTGAGCTCTTTTGTATGGAGTGGACTCCGAGTAAGGGATTCTATTTTGTGACCTACGAAGGCGATGTCAAGAGAGGAACTGAGGAAGTTGCGGCTGATGAAATTGAAACCGTAGTGCGCTCTTGATTTCTGATAGGCAGGATTTCTAAATTGCTGCGTTTACATCTAAAGACAGACGCTACAGTACTTAACGATAGGTATTGTAGCGTCTGTTTTTGTGTAGGCTGATTCTGCTTTTATCCATGACCTTTCTTCGAGGGGCTTATATTAAGGGATCGTTACATCTCATAGAGAAAAGAGAAAAGGAGGCCCACATGCTGCGCAGCAGCTCTGTTGTGGCCTCCCTTTTAATAGTTCTTGAAGGAAATCTTACTGATTTACAAACTTTATTTTCTTATTCAATTTTTCCAGACGAGCCTTCATCTTTGCAATCTTCTTTTCCATTTTCTGCAAAGTCTTTTGGCTCTTAGCGAGCTTCTTATTGATGTTCTTTGTTTCTTTGAGAGTCTTAACAACCTTCTTGGCATCTTTCACGGTGCTTGAAGCATCTGAAGTATTAAAGTCGGTTGTCATGGTGTTTGCTGAACTGTTGATAGTGGCAGCTTTATTGCTGATGTCAGCAAAACGAGCCTGTTCTTTCGCATAATCGAGCTGCATTTTATTCAGTTTAGCTGTTAGTGCTAATACCTTTTGCTTTTGTTTCAGATCTTCTATTTTAGATGCTGTTTGAGCAAAGACTGTCATGGTAGAGAGTACCATGAGACAAAATACTAAAATCTTTTTCATATCTATGATTGTTTAAAAATTGTGTGGCAAAAGTAGTGAATAAGATAATGATATGCAAAGCTTTTGCTTTTTTTATGATAAAAGTCTACTTTATAGAGCTGCGAGTGTACAGCCTTGGGACGTGAGATTGTATAAAAAAGAGAGCGAACGCCACAATGGACGCGCGCTCTTCTTTGTTTATACTGGCTGGCCACTGCAACCTGCTGGTTGCTGGCTCGGCAGTACTTAGAATTCGAATTGTTCGATTTTCAGCATACCAGCTGCCTCCAGCTGACCCACATATTCCTTGAAGTGAGGAGTTTGCATATGGGCTTCGAGAGCAGCTTTGTCTTTCCATGTTTCACAAATCAGAAAGATTTCGCCACGTGTGGCACTTTCGAAACAGTCGTAAGACACTACGCCTTCATCTTGTTGCGATGCGGCAACAAGAGCAATAGCGGCTTCGAGGGCATCGTTGTATTTTCCCTCATTAGCCTTGAAGAAACAGTTTACTCGTATCATATTTTTTTTCATATAAGAGGCGCGGAGCTTTACTACCACTGCGAGCGGTGATGGCAATTCTCCGAGCCAGCGTTATTATTATCAAAAGAGATAGGCCACGCGAAATGAGATTGTGTTGGTGTGGAAATGATAGTCTGAAGCATTAACGTTTTGCCCCGTTATCTCCTTGATGGGGTTGGCATATCTGGACAACATGAGGTTGTAGTTGAGGCCTGCTTCGAGATGTTTGAAGACTTTCACGCCTACACCAAAGTTCCAGCTCACATTCATATTCTTGCGGGTGAATGTGCTACTCAGCACGTTGTTTTCGGGCGTAGTAAAGCTTTTCCAGTTCCATTCTTTGCCACCAATATTAAAGCCAAGCTGAGGACCTGAAGCCACATAAACGCTGGCCAGATGGCCTAAACCAACGGTGTAGCGGGCATTTATCGGAATTTCGATCGAGCGGAAAGTTTTGCTGTAGTTATCGTCCAAGTTCATGCGAAGCTGACTATAAACAACAGCTGCATCGCCACCGAATCCCACCAGGCAGAAGTTGATCTTCGGACCGATGTACCAACCATAGCGATTGGCCGAATCGAAGTTCTTGTTGAAGTTATGGAAGTTTACCTTACTCATGTTCATGCCTGTCAGCACACCAAATTCGATACCGGCCTTGGCGGGTGCTGCTGCCATCAAAAGGAGCAGAACGAGCGAAAAGAAACTTTTTTTCATAACGTTGTTGTGTTTGTGTTAGTTCACAAAGATGAAGGTGCGCTCCACCCAGTATTCGAGGATACCGGCAAGGTAGCCCACGAAGGCAATCCAGGTGATGTTCTTCAGATACCAGCCAAAGCTGATTTTCTCTAATCCCATCACCACTACGCCTGCTGCCGACCCGATGATGAGCATCGAACCGCCCACGCCAGCGCAGTAGGCCAGAAGTTGCCAGAAGATGCCGTCCACCGCCATATCTCCAGTTGGCGCGATGGGGTACATGTGCATACAGCCAGCCACGAGAGGCACGTTGTCGACAATCGAACTGATTACGCCGATAACGCCCGTCACCAAGTAGTGGTTGTTGCCACTCGCATCGTTGAGCCACTGTCCCAAGCCCGTTAAGACGCCCACTTCTTGCAAGCAGCTAACGGCCATCAAGATACCGAGGAAGAAAAGGATTGTGGCGAAGTCGATTTTTGTGAGCAACTTGGTCACGCGTTTCTTCATGTTGTCTTCGATGTGATGCTTAGAGCGGTAGAACATCTCTGTTGTGAACCATAGCAAGCTCAGCACGAGGAAAATGCCCATATAGGGAGGCAAATCTGTCAGATAGCGGAACACGGGAACAAACATGAGTCCGCCCACACCCAAGAAGAACACAATCTTGCGCTCTGTATGGCTGAAATCGAGCGTGTCGCCTTCTGTGGCATATTCAGCAGGTGCCAATTCGCCTTTCAAGCGGAACTGCAAGATGAGAGCAGGGACAACCATCGAAGTGAGTGAGCAGATGAAGATTTCCTTCATAACACCGGCTGTGGTGATGTAGTTGCTCACCCAGAGCATGATAGTGGTGACATCGCCGATAGGGGAGAAAGCGCCACCCGAATTGGCTGCAATGATGATGAGCGAAGCGTAAATCAAACGGTCCTTTGGATCGTTGATCAGTTTGCGTAATACCATCACCATCACAATACTCGTGGTCAGATTGTCGAGTATGGCACTCAGCACAAAAGTCATCAGAGCGATGCGCCAGAGTAGTTTGCGCTTAGAGCGCGTACTGAGCGTGTCGCGCACAAAGTTGAAACCGCCATTGGTATCAACGATTTCCACAATGGTCATAGCGCCCATCAAGAAAAAGAGCGTTTCGCTCGTTTCGCCAAGATGTTCTTTCAGCAGGTTGCCCATAGCCGTCGTGGCGCTGCCAGCTTCTTTCAAGAAGTCGAGCCCGTGGAAACCACTGATAAACGTTTCGGGAGCGAGAGAGAAGAGTGTCCAGCAGATCACACACATGAGAAGTGCAAGGGCTGCCTTATTCACTTTGAGCGAGCTTTCGAGGGCTATACCGAGATAGCCCAGTACGAAAGTGATAACAATGACAAGTGTCAGAGTTGACATACTGTAAATGTGTTTAGATGGTTTATAATATGATTTTTGCGGGGGCAAAGAAAAGAAAAAAAAAGCATTACGACAAGTATTATAATTGAAATTCCTTAACTTCGCGTTCGAAACACAAAAGCTCTGCCTTCATAGTTCAATGGATAGAACAAATCTCTCCTAAAGATTAGATCTGAGTTCGATTCTCAGTGGGGGTACCACGCGTAGCGACCAGCCATCGAGCACCTTCTGCTTCCGGCTGGTCGCTTTCTTTGTTCTTTGTCAATACAATTCTTATTTTCCGCCTCTGAGAATGGCTCGAAAGTCTTCGTCAAGGGGAGAGAGCGAACAATCCCGCCTTCCTGTGCGTGGTTTTCCTTATTGTATTTGTCTGCACCATAAGGCTGTCGGCTGACATCCTTATTGCGTCTGCCGACACAATAAGGAGACCGACGAAGAGGATAGAGAGAAAATTCATCGAAATAGACCAAAAAAGTGAGAAAATCCCTCGAAAGATTCACTTTCCGCAGGATTTCGACTGATTTTCCTTTCTCGAAACAGCAAAAATACCGCAGAGATTTTGGCAGGAAGCACACCTCGAAGAATTTCGCCATCTTTTAGCAGAAAAGCTCCTGTCAATTTTTCAGGAGGTTTTAGGTGTTCTCGGACAAGTCGGACTGGTCGGACAAGTCCGAGATTCTATCCGACTCGTCCGAGATTCTGTTGAGAGATCTGCTTATCGGACTGGTCCGACCCGTCGGACTCTTCCGAGCTCCAATAAAGCCTCTCAAGAATCTCAAGTGGCAGCCGAGCACTCCCCCTCATGGGGGAGATGGAGGGGGCTTCCCCTTGGTCTGCGGAAGCTTTCCACCCAACAAAAAAGCACCCACGTTGGCGGGTGCTTTTAATCTTCAGGAGGAAGTCTCTTATTTGAGCTCCTTCATGTAGTAGGTAATGGTGGGGAAGTGGTCCGCAAAACCATTCTGCCAGCGAGAGCCGTCGAACGAACGTAGCGGATAACCCTTCTTCTTACCTGTGGGCGTAATCATATAGGAGGGGTTGAACACTTGTGCCTTCCAGAACTTCAGTGAGGAGTAGTCTTTTCCGAGGAAGTTGCCCGAAATGATTTGCTGGTCGTAGAGGCCCCAAACATCTTGATAGCAGAGTGTGCCAATACCTTTATCGAAGAGCGGCCAAGTGGCATTGAAGTAACCGTCAGTAGGTGTTTCCTTCTGCGTGCGCTTAGCACCAAAAACCTCCGCACAGCTCTTGTCGTTGGGGTTGTCGTTGAGGTCGCCCACTACGATAACCTTAGCCATCGGATTCGCCTTGCGAATGCTGTCGGCAACGGCCAGAGTTTGGCGAGCAGAATTGGCGCGGAGCGGCACAGATACAGCTGCTCCACCATATTTCGAGGGCCAGTGGTTGACAAGAATACTTACGGGTTCGCCAGCTAAGATGCCGTCCACTTCCAGAATATCGCGCGTGTGGCTCACACGGCCTTCGCGCATTGTGTGATGGGCATTGCTACCTGTAAGGCGGAACAAGCGAGGATTGTAAAGGAGGCCCGTATCAATACCTCGATGGTCGGGGCTTTCATAATGCACCACTTTCAGTCCCATAGCCTTCACCGGCTCGGTGTTACAAAGGTCTTCGAGAACGCGTGTGTTCTCCACCTCAGCCACCCCTATGAGGGCGGGGCCTCCGGGGCAGTGCTCGCGCGCCATCTCTCCGATGACTTTGGCGATGTTGTGGAGTTTCTGCTGATATTTCTCAGGTGTCCACTGATAGGGCCCTGTTGGCAGAAAATCGTTATCGCCTGGATTGTTGGGATCGTCCTCTGTGTCGAAGAGGTTCTCAAGGTTGTAGAAGGCAACGGAGTAGATACCGTAGCGCTTCTGTGCCGTGATGCTCGTTGCCGTGAAGAGGGCGAGGAGTATGAACAGAATTTTCCGTGTCATAAACTATAGAGTGTTAAGCTCCTCAGTCGTGCCGCGTGGGACGAACTGAGGAGCTGTAAGCATTATTGATTATTTCGCACCAGAAACTTTTACGTTCTTCAGCTCCCATGTACCGGCTTTAGTAGCTGTACTCTTGTAAGCAAAGGCAACCTGAATCTTCTGGCCTTTATATGCCGTGAGATCTGCGGTGGCTGTGATGTAGTCCCAACCAGAGGGATATTGGTCGATGGCAACTTTAGTCCAAGCACCGCTCGTTCCTTTCACCATTACCATAGCTTCGTCAGCAACAGTGCCGAAGTACTTGCCAGCGTGCTCAAAGGTGAGTTTTGCGTTCTGGTAGCCCGTCAAGTCGATGACAGGAGAGATAAGCCAGCTCTCTACAGCATGGTTGTTGCCGCTGATATAGGCGGTAGCTTTCATGCCATACTTGTCGCTCCACTGCCAAATATTGCTAACGGCAGGGTCCTTAACCTTGTCTTCGATTGTGAACTGGCCTTGGCTCTGTGCAAAGGTCTCGGTGAAGGCTGTAGTCTCTGTGCCAGCGGGCTGTGTAGTACCGCCACCGCCGGTAGTGCCGCCAGTGCCTGGAGTGGTGCTGGGTTGAACACCATCAAAGCCATAAACGTCCTTGATGTTGCTAATTGTGAGCTGCCATGCGCCGTTGAAGCGGCCCAAGATAGCTACAACAGTGCCTGTTCCAACAGGCAGCTTCGTGGCTGCAAAGTCGGCGAAGTTGGATGTGCGCACAACGATGGTGTTGCCCTTGGCATCTACGAGGTTGCGAGAGCCGTAACCGCTTGCCTCAGCATAGTTGAGCTTACCGCCATCTGCGAAGTGTACCCCCGTCAGACGAACAAGTGTGAACTTGTTAGCGTCGGCTGCTTCGGAGAGTTTGGAGAAATCAGAGAAATCCTTGATGTTGATGAGGCTTTCATCGGCCCAGCCATTCTTGAAGACGTGCTTCTTGAAGGCTTCATAAGGTGTGCGATAGAGATAGCCTGAGGGATGACCGATTTGTTGCTCATCGCCGTAAACGCTTACGCAAAGGCCCTTGAGCGATACATATACTTCCTGTCCGGCAGCATAGTCGGTGTAAACGCTGCTTTGGTCTACGAGGAAGCTGATACCGCCCGTTTCGTCCTGCAACAGGATCTGCTTGTAGACGTTGCCTGAACGGTCGTCCGCGCTCACGCGGGCTTTCAGCCAGATGCTATCTGTGATGGTCACGGGAGCGTCTTTGGTGGCAGCCTTCGTAAGGGTGCGCAATTCTGCAATAGTGACGGTCTTGGCGTCAGCGGGCAGAGTGTATGTCGGCTCAGAGAGAGGGGGGAGCTCATAGTCTTTGTCGCAGGACGCAAAGGCGAAGAGCATTGCCGAGAGGCACAAAAGTTTGCTAATAAGTTTCATATTCTTTTGTTGTTTTATTGTTGTTACTGATTTAGAACTTGTAGCTCACGTTGAAGAAGCAGTTGAAGCCTTGCATGTAGAAGTACTTGTTGGCGAAGAGGGAGGGCTTCGTCAGGTTGATACGTCCCTGTTCGAATCCGCCAGTCTTCACGTCTTTCTTGTTGAAGATGTTGTTGAACGAGAGGTTCACGTTGATCGATTTAGAGCGACCCACATAAATCATCTTACCGATAGAGAGATCTACAGTGCAGCCACCGTCGAACATCTCCTGATGTGTGAATTGGCGGTAGGCATCATAGTATTGATTGTTAGGCGTCACTGCGGGCGTATTTGCCTGCGAGTTACCATTGTAACGAGAGGAAACGCGGCGCGCGGGGCTTGCGCTGATGAAATTACGCCCAAACATATTGATGTTTGCGCCGAGGAACCAATAATTGATGAAGTAGCGTGCACCGATAGTTCCTGCCAACTGAGGAACACCTCCCACCATGACGTGGCGCATATAAACCTTTTCAGTCTCAGATACGGCGTAGTCGGAAAGGCTCTTACCGTTGTCGGTGGAGAACTGGCCTTCTGGATTGTTAGCATAGTAGTACTGAGAAACAGTTCCTGCTGCGCTCAGCGTCCAATGGTCGTCGAGTTTGTAAGATGCTGCTGCTTCTACGCCGCGGTGTACTTTGTGGACGCCCGTCAGTACTTGGTTGACCATCGTAACCCCATCGTAGTAGTAAGTGGAACGTTCTGTCAGGTCGAAGAAGCTTGTGTTGAACACGCTAATACGGCCCTGTACTTTCGACGTTGAGAAAAGATAGCTGGCATCAATATGGAAGATACGGCTACTCTTGAGACCTTGTGGCGTTTCATCGCTGTAGCGAGCAGAGATATAAGCGTCGTTGGCCAGAGGAGCCACGGTTCCGTACATTGTATTGACCTGGAAGAGGTGACGTCCGTTGAGTTTGTAAGTCAGACCACCTTTCAGCATAATATCAGTAAAGTTGTGACGAACACCTACGCCGTAGGAATTGTTAGCATGGTGGCCGTTCTGCATCTTTCCGTCGCGGAAGAAATCCGTATAAGTCAGCTGAACACCATAATAAGCGTCCCAATGGCCTTTTGAATACTGATTGTTGATCCAACCGCGAAGGCTGTTGACATGAAGTTTGAAGTCGTAGTCGATAATACCGCCTTCGTAAACACGACGGTTCGGGTGGCGGAGGTCCTTTTGGCGTTGGTCGTTATCACCGGGATAGTCCGTGTCGGAGTACTTATCAATGTCGAGCACATAGTTTGCGCCGAGCAAGTCGTCCACTTTCACAAACTGGTGACTCACGGTGTTTCGACCGAGCAAGCCCGCCGTCAGTTTGTTGTGCTTAGTGAGCTGAGCAGTGAGCGTAGCGTTGAGCGTGGTCTCATAAAGGTCGCTGCGGCGCTCATTCACTAAATAAATGGCCTGTCCGTCTCCGTTCATCACGTTCTGGCGGTTGGCTGCAATCATGTGGTCCCAATTCACCTGCGTAAAGCTTGTGTCGCCGCTTCTCCATAGTTGCTCGTAGTACGCTGCTGCTTCTGTGTTGCCATTGGCGGCAAAGTAAGAAGGAAGATAGCGGTAGTAGTCGGGGCGAGGATCGGCTCCGTCAAACCAGTTGAGGGCTGTGTTGCCGTACTTCCCAAAGTGGAAGCTCAAGCCAGTATTGAGTGTGAGTTTGTCGGATAGCTTACCTTCGTAGCTAAGTATGGCTGTGGGATCGAAAGCCTTAACGACTTTCGCGTTGCGCTTCTTTCCGTTCTGGTAGCCCCAGTTTGCGTTGTAGAGGTTGTTACCTGTGAGGTCGTACACCTCTTGCAGAGAACCGCTTTGCTGGCCGCGAACCACGGGCGAACCCATTGTGGTGAAGTTGAAACGGTGGCGACCGCCGGCCAACTGCTTCTCGATGAGTAGCGCATAGGCAATGTTGCGATAGAAAGTTCCTTGTATGTTTCCTTCGCCCGAATAGCGTCCGCCGATGAGTCCTGTTACGGCCCAGCCGTTGTCCATCATGCCAGTGGATAGCTGTGCCATGCCGCGCCAGTAGTAGTTGCGATTGGTGAATGAAGCTGTAGCTTGGCCACCTCGGCCAAAGTCGCCAGCGCGCATCAGGATATTATTCGCGCCACCGATAGTTCCGAAGGTGAACGCACCAGGCATAGCGTTGTTTGTCTGGTCTCCATAGCGCGTCAGGATATTCATCGCACCGATTGAAGCATAGTTGAACACGCCTCGGAGCTGATCGTTGAACGGCATACCATTGATATATGTCTCTTCATAGATGTTGCTGTAGCCTCTGTTGCGGAAGCGCATGGGCGAGAGCTGGTAAGCCGCCGTATTGAGGTAGATGTCGTGCGCGGTGAGTACTGTCGTGTTGATGTCCTGTGAGGCATCGTTGGAGCCGTCCTCTCCATCAGCGTCGAAGACACTCGCGTCGACCACTCCCACTAAGGATAGGTCTTCCTGAGTGGTGGAGTCTGCTTTCTCCGCAGGTTTCTGTGCGTAGATAAGACACGGGAAAAGCAGTGCGCCAATAAGGATATTCCGTCTGTTCATAATATCTTTTTTTATTTTGTTCCAACAAGTTTGATCTTTGCTAAGCGGAGTCCCTTCGTGTTGGCATTTGCCGAGCTGAGGAAATGCAGTTCTGAGGTAGCATTTGCAGCACTAACGGGGAGTTCGATAGTAATCGTGGTGAATGTGTTCTTGTCATCGGGATTCTTTACTATCTTCGATGGTGTAGCAAAGGCTTGACCGTTGAACGTTCCCGTCATGGCCGCGAGGTCCATCTCTTCTCCCGCGTTGTAGAGGTTAGCATTGAGCTCGTAGGTCAATACTAACTTTTTATAGCCTTGTGTGTCGAATCCGCTGATGCTGAAGTCGGAATCCTTACCACTGGGGAACCAGATGACATTTGTATTGCTGTGGTTACGCAGTGAGAGAGTATTGTTGGCATCCTTAAAGGTGAGCGTCGGATTAGACCATGCAGTGAAGCTGCTCACAAACGGCCATCTGTTGTCCACTTTTGTGACGGCTGCTGTGCCAAAGTTTTCTTCGAACAGCACCTTCTCATTCTGAAAATGTACGTCTACGTTGGGCGTTGGAGTAGCCACAGTGGCGCCTGGGTTCTCTGTCCAGTTGCCTGATAGTATGGTATCAGCCGTGAGGTTACTTGCCGTCACCTTTACCGGGAGGGCGTAGGTCTTGCCAGCAAGGAAAGCCGTTTTGTTGATAGAGAATTCCTTTGTCATTCCGTTCACATTGACAACAATCTTACTCTTCGTCGTCGACATGGGTATCACGGTGCCCTCTGCACGGTTGCCAGTGACAGGCATCGTAATATCGGCCGTCTTTGAAACGCTCTTGAAAGCCCCGTTGGCTAAGTTGTATGTGCCTTCCACGGCTGCATTTGTCAGCGTCACTGACATGTTGTTGAGTGTCACACCGTTGTCGGCCGTCGCCACTACAAATACTTTGGCAAGCTTGTGCTTAAAGCCGAGTTTTAGGTCGGTGTTCAAACCGCTACAGTTGGTAGCATCATCCGATTGGATGAGGTAGAGCTTCGATTGATCTTGCTGATCGTTGAGCGACACAGAGAAAGCGCCCGTTGCAGCCGATGCGTTGTAGGGCGCATAGGCGACAAAGTCCACCTTTGAGCCATCTAATGGGAAATGGATGGTAGCATCTGTGTTGGCAGCAGTCAGTTTTCCGCGATCGGAAAGTTGGTATTCGCGGTTGCATGAAGTAGCTTCGGAGAGTTTGCTGCCGGCTGCTTTCATAAATACGCCAGCGGTGATTCCCGTAGTCCAGGAATCGGCCTTACCGATAGAGGTGCCTCCACTCACGTAGGCAGTAAAGTTAGGCTCAGTGCCATAACCCCAATTGCTATGATCCTCTACTTCCGTACAAGAAGCCAGAGTCAGAGCCATTGCACCTGTTGTCAGGATAAAGGTCTTTAATCTCATTTTTGTAGATATTTAGTTTGTAATTTTATTGTCTTATTGCCATTTTCCGACATCATAGGTCAGTTTGTACTGTTGTCGGATGCTGGGGAAGAAAGTGAAGCCTGTGAGCTCTTCCAGCTCGCTCACACTGAGCGCGAAGTCCATATAGTTGGCCGAATAGTAGCTCACAGATGTTCCCGCATTTGTAGTGCCGCGGCTGCCTTGGTCAAACTTGAAGGCAATCGTATAGGCCGCACCCGTTGAGCGATCAATGCGGCAGAGAGCTTTGAAGTAGTATTTGGGCACGGCAATCTTTTTGCCGCTATTATCGCTAACGTAAGTCACTGAACTGTTACTTGCCGTGGTGGGCATAGCTCCCGTAACGACGTATAGCGTATCGATGTTCGACGACCAACCGCGAACCGCGCTTTCCAATCGCGCCCATACCTGGCCGTTCAAAGCACCTGCTTGCGGCGTCATATTGGAGTAGTAGAACGTTTGCTTATTAGCTTCTTCCGTCACATAGCGGTCAGCACTCGGTATCTGGTGGCCACGCTGATACCGCTCTATTGCGTTTTTCATCGTGGGCTGTTGTTCCGTTGAGAGCAAGGGGTCGTAGTCCCAAGCATCCGTACGCCCCGTGTTGCGCTGCGTATAGAAAGTGCAGAGCGGATAAGCCACCCAATAAGCCATCTTGAGATCCGTGTCGTAGAGCATAGCGTAGTTGCGATAGTTCTGGCCATTGCGGGCGAAGAAGTGCTCTATGTAGCGCAGGCTCACATTGCTGCTCTGTTGGGAAGTGATGAGAGGCGTTTCCGTCCAGTGCTGTTTGCCCGCCACAACGGTGGTGGTAGAGCCTAAGCCCGAGATGGTTACGTCTTGCTGCAAGGCGTTGTCGCTGTTCACGGTCACGCTGGGCGATAGCGTCACTTCGCGCACCAGTCCGTTGGCAGCTGTGAAGCGCACCTTCAAGGCTTGCAGTTGCTGAGGTAGGACATAGGCCGTGGCCGTGCGGCTGAATTTGCCGCCCGTCATGGTCATGGGGATAGTGCCGTTGCGCGGAGCTGTAACCGTCATCGTGTTGTTGCGGAGGTCGAAAGTGCCGCTTGTGGGCATATCAAAGAGTGTGGCTGTTAAACCACTAATGTCGCCGCCATCGGTGGAGTTGATGGTGAGCGTCACCTTACCCAGTGCGCGTTTGAAGCGCAGCGTGGGTTGTTTGGTATTTGTGCGCGCCAAGAGATTGTTGGACGTGAGCAGGTTGAGCCACGGATTGTCCGTTTGCTGGCTCACATCCACGCTGATTTGGTAGCTTCGCAGCGTGTCGCTAAAGGGCGCATAAGCTATGAAGTCAACGGCCGACCCATCTTGCGGATAGGTCAGTGGGCGCGTGGTGTGTGTGAAAATGCCGTTGCCGATGGTTTGATACGGAATGTTGGAAAAACCATCAACTATGCTGCTTTCCGAGAGTGTTTGTCCGCTCTTTTTCTCGAAGATACCTATCTTGCTGTTCTGTGCCCAAGTCAGGCTGCTTGTGTTGCCTGCATATTCGGAGTTGAAACTAAACGCATCGGTGGTCACATCGACCACATTTTCCGATGGAGAGCACCCCGCAATCAGTGTTCCAGCAGCGAGCAAAAGAAGCAAACCTATATGTCTTATTTTCATCCTTAAGTCAGAAAAACAATTAGTAATCAGTGTAAAGGGATTCAAAGGTAAGGGATTTTTTAGAATATCTGCCCATCGAAAGCCATTAAAAAGCGGCTCAATGGGTGAGATTTAACACTTCGACATAGCAATTTTATCTTTCTCTATTTCCTCTTTTCTCGTTTTTCTTCCTTCTTTTATAGTTTGATAAGACTGTGTTTTGTAAATATAATTCGCAGTCTACAGTCCTGAGAATGGCTTGAAATCCATCGTGCCTACCTCCGGCCCGAAATACGCCATTCTCAGCGCGTAGGCTTCCTTATTGCGTTCGTGGTTTTCCTTATTGTGTCAGCTGATAGCCTTATTCTGTCAGCTGACATCCTTATTCTGTCAGCTGATAGCCTTATTGTATCCATGGGTATCCTTATTGCATAGATGAATACCCTTATGAGAGGAGGCGATTTGGTAGTCTTTGGAGTAGACAGAATAAGCTGTATAGTTCATTTTCTGGGAGTTGGCGAAGTATAGGTTTGAGTTGTTCTATGTTTTCCTTAAGCTCCTACCTCGTTCTTGGTATCTTGCAGTTACTATCTTGTTGCATACTTGTTTTCTTTGTATCTTTGCACACTGTAAGAAAGAGACGGAAAACGAACCAAATGGGATAGGGGGCGGCAAGAGTGACATGTCGTTGATTCCTAACCTCTTGCGAATTTCTAAAGTCTTCTTTCTGAGAAAAAGATATATGTTAGAAATTATCCAAAGATATGCAACTCACAGATAAGATTTACTATGTCGGTGTGAACGACCGCACAAAACATCGCTTCGAAGGCCAGTGGCATTTACCACAAGGCGTGTCCTATAATAGCTATTTAGTTGTCGACGAAAAAGTTGCCCTCATAGATACTGTTGAGGCCGACTTCTTCCTCGAGTTCCTTGATAAGCTGCATGCTGTCCTTGGCGACCGTAAGATCGATTACCTTGTCATCAACCATATGGAACCAGACCATAGTGGCTCCATCAGTCTTCTTAGAAAGTATTACCCCGATGTCAAATTAGTGGGCAATAAAAAGACGTTCGATATGGTGGAAGGTTTCTACGGTGTACCGACAGCCGATGATGTAGAGGTGACCGAGGGAACAGAATTGAGCTTGGGGAGCACGACGCTCCAGTTCCACCTTGTGCCGATGTTGCACTGGCCGGAAACCATGGTAAGTTATCTGAAGGAAGATAAGGTGCTGTTCTCTGGCGATGTATTCGGTTGCTTCGGTGCGCTGAATGGAAACATTGTCGATCGCAATATGGACACGGAATCCTACCTTCCAGAAATGGAACGCTACTATGCTGCTATCTTGGGAAAATATGGCACACAAGTGCTGGCAGGACTCAAGAAACTGGCACCTCTGGAGATAGAGATGATTTGCTCTACTCACGGCCCAGTTTGGACGGAGCATATCTCCACTATCATTGAGCTGTACCGCCGTCTGGGGGCTGGCGAGACCGAAGAAGGTATCGTGGTGGCTTATGGGTCTATGTATGGCAACACGCAGCGCGTGGCTGAGGCTATTGCCGAAGGAGCAGCGGAAGCAGGCGTACGCAAGATAGTGGTTCACAATCTGAGTGTGTCGCAGCCTTCCTATGTTCTCCGCGACATCTTCCGCTACAAAGGTTTGGCCATTGGCGGACCTACTTACAACAGCGAACTTTTCCCCGTTGTCAACGATATGATGGAGCGTCTCTGCGGCCGTAAAGTCAGCAATCATGTGCTGGCGGCTTTCGGCGGTTTCTCTTGGGCTGGTCAGGCCGTTAAGATTCTGGAGAAATACAACGAACGTATGAAAATGGAGATGGTGGATGCGCCTGTGGAATGGAAGCAGGGCGCAAACCCAGACGTATTGGAGCGCGCGCGTGAATTGGGCCGCCGTTTGGCAGCCGCTGTCAAGGCATAAACGAACTATTTCTATACAATAACAACTGCCACCTATGGAGGTTTTCCTTATAGGTGGCAGTTGCTTTTATAAGCAAAGCGCGGAAAGGGAGTACTGGGCAAACCAGCAACATCCTTCCGCGCTTCGTTGTGTCTGTTAGTGGGCTTCGAGCCAATTCTTGCCCTCGCCGCAATCTGCCTCGAGGGGAACGCTCATCTTATAAGCTCCTTGCATTTCTTCGATGACGATGCGTTTCACCTTATCAAACTCATCGGTAGGAACGCTGAAGTTCAATTCATCATGCACCTGCAACATCATGCGGGCCTTGCAGCCTTCAGCATCTAAGCGCTGTTGCACGCGAATCATAGCAATTTTGATGATGTCTGCCGCCGTCCCTTGGATGGGTGCATTCACGGCGTTTCGCTCCGCATAGCCGCGCACCACGGCATTGCGGCTATTGATGTCGGGGAGGTAGCGGCGACGGCCGAACTCAGTCTCGATGTAGCCTTTCTCCCGCGCAGTGTCCACGGCCTTTGAGATATAGTCCTTTATCTTCGGATACATTTCAAAATAGGAGTCGATGAGTTCTTTGGCTTCCGTACGAGAGACATCCATACGTTCAGCCAAACCGAAGGCACTAATACCGTAGATGATGCCAAAATTAGCCGTTTTGGCCTTCCGGCGTTCGTCTTTGCTGATGTCTTTAATGTCCTTGTGGAAAATACGGGCGGCCGTGGCGGCATGTACGTCGTGGCCAGCATTGAAAGCCTCAATCATGTGCTCATCTCCACTCAAATGAGCCATAATTCTAAGCTCTATTTGGGAGTAGTCGGCAGAGAAAAAGATTTCTCCCGCCTCGGGAATAAAGGCCTTACGAATTTCACGACCATCTTCACCGCGCACAGGGATATTCTGCAAGTTCGGATTGGAAGAACTGAGGCGTCCCGTGGCCGTAACGGCCTGATTGAAAGAGGTATGGATGTGTCCTGTGGCCGGATTGATGAGTTTGGGAAGAGCTTCAACGTAGGTGGAAAGAAGCTTTTTGAGTCCGCGATAATCCAGTATCTTCTGCACGATAGGATGCTTCGAATGGAGATCACGCAGCACCTCCTCACTGGTGGAATACTGCCCGCTCTTGGTTTTCTTGACCTTTTCAGAGAGTTTCAGTTCGCCGAAAAGCACTTCTCCCACCTGTCGTGGAGAGTTGATAGTGAATTCGTGTCCCGCCAGTTCGTAGATGTCTTTTTCTAAAGTCTGGAGACGCAGCGTAAAGTCATTTTCCACTTCCTTCAAGGTATCAGTGTCGAGCACAACCCCATTGCGCTCCATTCGGGCTAAGACGGGCATCAGCGGCATCTCTATGTTTTGGAACACTTCCTCAAGGCTGTTTTTGCGCAACTCTTCCGCCAATGGTTTCATCAAGCGGAGCGTTACGTCGGCGTCCTCGCAGGCGTATTTATAAATATCCTTCGGCTCGAGGTCGCCCATGTTTTTCTGACCACGTCCTTTAGGCCCAATCAATTCTTCAATGTGGATGGTTTTATAGTTGAGGTATATCTCAGCCAGATAATCCATATTGTGGCGAAGTTCGGGCTGTATGAGATAGTGAGCCAGCATTGTGTCGAAAAGAGGGCCGGAGAGATGAATACCATAATTGGCCAGAACCGTGAGGTCATACTTGAGGTTCTGCCCGACTTTCAAAATTTTCGGGTTCTCATACACCGGGCGGAAAATCTCAAGGATTTTTTTAGCTTTCTCTGTTTCACGTGAAACGGGAACGTACCAAGCGCGGAAATCCTCTGTTGAAAAGCTCAATCCCACTAATTTGGCGTCCAATGCCTCTATGGAAGTGGTCTCCGTGTCTAGACTGAAAATTTCATTTGTCAATAAAAAGTCGGCTAATTCTTTTGCTTCCGTTTCATTCTCAATGAGTTTGTATTTGTAAGATAGGTTTTCTAATCGCGAAAAGAGGCGTTCAGAATCATTTCCTTTATCCTCGGTCGATTCTGAGCCAAAGAGAGAGAGCTCAACGGGAGCAGATTTTGAGGATTTTTGAGGTCCGTCGAGTTTTGTGAGGAAAGAGCGAAATTCGAGCTCAGTGAAAATTTGGCGCAAGGCTTCTTTGTCCGGCTCTTCTATTTTGAATTGTTCAAAGTCGTATTGGAGTGGTACGTCGGTCTTGATTGTTGTCAGGACTTTCGAGAGTTTGATTTCGTCGACGTGTTCTTCTATTTTTTTTCTTACTGCTCCCTTCAGTTCCGAACTATGTGCGATGATGTCCTCGCAAGATCCGAATTGCTGGAGTAGGGTAGTGGCTGTTTTTGGGCCAACGCCAGGGCAGCCCGGTATGTTGTCGGCAGCATCACCCATTAGTGCGAGATAGTCGATGACTTGTAGTGGCGACTGCAAGCCATATTTCTCGCACACCTCTTGAGGGCCGAGAATTTCCCACGGAGCATTGCCGTGGCCAGGGCGTTGCATCAGCAGGTTGGGTTCTACAAGTTGGGCATAGTCCTTATCGGGCGTAATCATGCGCACCTCGTAGCCCTCCCGCACTGCGGCTTTCGCCATCGTTCCGATGACGTCGTCGGCTTCGAAACCAGGCACTTCCAAGATGGGAATACGGTAGGCCTTGATGAGGTCCTTGATGATGGGTATAGCCTTTTTGATGTCCTCCGGCGTAGCCTCACGTTGTGCCTTGTATTCGGGGAAGAGTTCGTGGCGGAACGTATGTCCTGCGGGGTCGAAACCGATGGCCAAGAGATCGGGTTGCTCCTTTTGCAGCACCTCGTTGAGGGTGGTCAGGAATCCGAAGATGGCACTCGTGTTTTGGCCTTTGGAATTGATGCGCGGACTACGAATGAGACCATAGTAGGCGCGATAAATCAGCGCGTAGGCGTCGAGGAGATAGAATTTCTTCATTGCTGTGCTTTGTTTGTTGCAAATATAGCAATTTCGGCCCTACTCACCTCTTTTCCCACCTGCCTAAATCCCACCTCCCTCTCTGCTTTATAGCTTTCCCCGCACGCTTTTTGTTTCGTTTTCTTTATCATAAAAAGTTTTTAATTTAATGTATCCGTGCCGATTGCAGATATAATATCGTTCGCAATCACGATTAAATTAGTATTTTTGCGATTCAAAATGTGCATACTAATGGACCAACTATCACTTATCCGCAAACCGATTGAAAACGAGCTGAAGGAATATAAAGTTTTATTTGACAGCTGTTTCACTCACGAGGACGAATATCTTAACGCCGCCTTGCAGTATGTAGGCAGTAGGCAGGGGAAGATGATGCGTCCCATTCTCGTTTTGCTTGTAGCCCGCGAATTTGGTCCTGTTCGTGAAGCTACACTTCGTTCGGCCGTAGCCCTTGAGTTGCTACACACTTCCAGTTTGATTCACGATGATGTTGTTGACGAAAGCGGTAAACGCCGCGGACACGCCAGTGCGAATGCCATTTATGGCAACAAGGTGGCAGTGCTCGTGGGCGACTATATCTTGGCCGCAACGCTTCATCAAGCTGCACTGACAAAGGATGTGCGCATTGTGGATATTATAGCTCTCTTGGGCGGGACGCTCTCCGAGGGAGAAGTGCGCCAGTTGGCCAATATCCGTAGCGAGGTGAGCACGGAAGAAGCTTATTTTCATATCATTCAGCGCAAGACAGCGGCCCTCTTTACGGCTTGTGCGCGTCTGGGAGCATTGAGTGCCGGAGCGCCCGAATCGCTTGCCGAGGAGATTTCCAAATTTGCTGAAATCGTGGGCGTTTGTTTCCAAATCCGCGACGATATTTTCGACTATTACGAGGATTCTAATATAGGGAAACCTACGGGAAATGACATGGCCGAGGGGAAGCTCACACTGCCGGCTATTTATGCTGTCAATCACACCGAGCGTCAAGACGTTCGCGATTGGGCCGCAAAGGTGAAGGCAGGGACAGCCACGCGCGAAGAAATATCGAATCTCGTGGAATATACCAAGCAAGCTGGCGGCATCGACTATGCGCGGGACACTATGGAACGTATGCGCACAGAGGCCTTGGGCATCTTGGATAATTTTCAAAATGCGGAGGTTCGCGAAGCCCTTCTGCGCTATCTCGACTTTACGATAGGTCGCGATTTATAAGTTATTTCTTGACTTTTTATAGGATTCGTGAGGCAGTAAAAAAGCTTTGTCACAGTCTTGCTCAATCGTCCTCTACAATACTCTTATTCCCTCCAAAAATACAATAAGGATGTCAGCCGACATCCTTATTGTGTGAACTGACATCCTTATTGCGTCAGCTGACACAATAAGGATATTTTTCCCCATCTTTAAGGTGTTGAAATATAGCCTTTTGCAATGTGTATTTTTCCTTGTTTCGCTACGTGGTGGCAGACTTTGATTCTCGTAAAAACAAAGTATCCGCAACCTCTCCTTTAGGAGGTTGCGGATACTTTTTAAGCTATAATTTTGACAGAGGTTTAGAATTTCTCGAATTCTTCACCTGTTACTGCCGTCAATAGGCGTGATGCCAGAGAGCTGGTTCCGATGCGGAAAAGGCCGGCCTTTATCCATTCTTCGCCTAAGACCTCACGAACGATGGTATAGTAGAGAACTGCATCTTTAGGGGTAGAAACGCCGCCAGAGGCCTTAAAACCGACCATACGGCCTGTTTCATTATAGTATTCCTTAATGGCTTGACACATAACGTAAGCTGCCTCGGGAGTTGCCGATACGGGAGTCTTGCCTGTGCTGGTCTTGATGAGGTCTGCACCAGCGTACATGGACAGGATGCTTGCGCGCTTGATGTTGGCAGCTGTTTTGAGTTCGCCCGTCTCAAGGATAACCTTCAATGGCACTTCGCCGCACACGGCCTTGATTTCTTCAATCTCGTCGACACAAGTTTCGTAGTCGCCTTGAAGGAAGGGACCTACAGAGAGTACCATGTCGCACTCTTCTGCACCGTCTTTGATGGAGAGAGCAGTCTCGGTGGTCTTGATTTCTATAAACGTTTGTGAAGAAGGGAAACCGCCTACAACGCAGGCTGCTTTGGTGCCTTCCACTTCAAGACTCTTGGACACGATGTCCACAAAGCGAGGATAGGTGACAAGTGCAGAAAAGGGTGGGAGGTCAGGGTGGTTTTCGGCCACTTTATTATACTTCTCCACCATGGCCAGTACGCTCTCGTCGGAGTCGTTGCAGGTGAGCGTGGTTAGCTCAATGGTGCTCAACAAATAGCGGAGCACTTCTGGGGTGTTGTACTGAGCTGATTTCTCCTCGAGGAGCTTCTCTACGGCAGCTTTTACCGCATCGTCGTTGAGCTGTAGGTCGTATTTCTGAAATGCTTGTTCGTACTTGCTCATGTTTGCAGTTTGGCTTGCATCTTTCTGGATATGCAAATTTTTTTCGGGCATATTTTTTTGATTTTAATGATTAGATGTTAGTTTGGGATTATTCTTGTGTCGCGTAGCATCGCGGCGTGTTTTCTTTTCCATATTGCGCTCAAAAGCCTCTGTGAGGTTCACCCCTGTCTGATTGGCTAAGCAGAGCAATACCCATAGGACATCGGCCATCTCATCGGCAGGGTCTTGTGATTCGCCCGCTTTGAAACTTTGGTCGCCATATTTGCGGCTAATGACACGGGCCAGCTCGCCCACTTCTTCCGTAAGGCATGCCATGTTCGTAAGTTCGGAGAAATAGCGCACGCCATACTCTTTGATCCATTTGTCCACAGTTGCCTGTGCTTCTTCTAATGTCATATATTCTTTGCTTGGAGATGTTTAGAAAAGAGTTTGATTAACAGAGTGTTGAGAGTGATTTTCTCTTGTTTTAGATTCTTTTCTTCTATCTTATTCTTTGTTCTTCGTGTCCATACAAATAGTTACTGGCCCATCATTTAGGAGTTCTACTTTCATATCTGCCCCAAAAACACCTGTTTCCACCTGATTTCCAATGGCTTCTGAAAGGCGTTGACAGAAATATTCGTAGAGAGGCACGGCGATGTCATGACCAGCGGCGCGCAGATAGGAGGGACGGTTGCCTTTCTTGTAGCTTGCCATCAGTGTGAACTGGCTCACAACGAGTGCGTTACCTCCAATGCTGACGATGTCGCGGTTCATGACGCCTTCCTCATCATCGAAGATGCGCAACCCGGCTGCCTTTTTTGCTAACCAGTCGGCATCTGCTTCGGTGTCTGAAGGCTCAATGCCGAGGAGTATAAGAAATCCTTGTTGGATGCTGCCGTGCACGCAACCATCTATGGTTACGGAGGCGTGAGAAACTCTTTGAATGACTGTTCGCATAATATTGTTAGCAAATGTACAAACTTATTCGTGATTTTCCTTATTGGAGTGGAGGTTTTCAAATAGTTTCTGCCCTTTTGCGCGCCCTACAACCACTTGCAGTTGCTGCAAGCTGGCTTCTTTGATACGTTTCACGGAGCCGAAAGTCTTGATGAGAAGCTCTCTGGTCTTTGCGCCCACGCCTGGAATGGTATCAAGTTCTGATTTGGTCTGACGTTTCGAGCGTTTTTGCCTGTGGAAGGTGATGGCGAAGCGGTGTACTTCGTCCTGCATACGTGTGAGCAGGCGGAAAAGTTCGCTGTTGGCCTTCATTCCTACGCTCTTGGGAGGAAATCCAAAAAGGAGCTCGCGTGTGCGGTGATGATTGTCTTTGGCCAAGCCTGCTATGGGGATGTTGAGGCCTAAGGCGTCTTCCACCACTTCGCGTATAACTTCCATCTGACCTTTTCCGCCGTCGGCTATAATCAGTTCGGGCAGTTTCTTTCCCTCTTCTTTGAGTCGGCTGTAGCGGCGGAAAACAACTTCTTTCATGGAGGCGTAATCATCAGGTCCTACCACGGTTTTGATGTTATATTTGCGGTATTCTTTCTTACAAGGTTTTAGTTTTTCAAAGACCACGCAAGCTGCCACGGCATCTTCGCCCTGGATGTTAGAATTATCGAAGAGTTCGATGTGGTAGGGGAGTTTTTCCAGCCCTAAATCGCGTTGAATTTCTTTCATGAGGCGCACAGATTTTTGTTCTGGATTGAGCTTCTCTGCTTGCTTCAGACGATCGAAGCGATATTGCTTTACGTTTAGTTTCGATAAGTCGAGCAATTTCTTTTTGTCGCCGCGTTGTGGGATAGTCTGTAGGGCGTAGTCGTCGGGTAAGTCTACGTGAAACGGTACAATAATCTCTTTACTGTCGCTCTCATAGCGGTCGCGCATCTCAACAATGCCCATCGCCAGCAGTTCCTCGTCCGTTTCGTTGAGTTTCTTCTTGTATTCAAAAGTGAAAGCCTGCACGATAGCACCATTCACCACGTGTAGGTAGTTGATATAAGCCAGCTTTTCCTCGCTTTCAATATTGAAAACGTCTATATTATAGAGAATGTCGCTGATCACTTGGCTCTTTGCGCGGTAGTTCTCTATCATTATATATTGCCGCTTGACGAGTTCTGCCTCCTCAAAACGTAGTTCTGCGGCCAAGGCCATCATTTGTTCTTTCATCTTTCGCGCCACTTCGGCCGTATTGCCTTTCAGAATCTCACGACAAGCCTCGATGTTGTTGATATAGTCTTGTCGGCTCTGACGCCCTACGCATGGGGCTAAACATTTATGTAAGTGGTATTCCAAACACACTTCGTACTTGCCTGCCTCTATTCCTTCGCGCGTCATAGCCGTGTGGCACGGCCGGGGCTTGTAGAGGTCTTTGCAGAGGTCCCATAGAGCGTACATTGTGGGCGTATGGCTGTAAGGACCGAAGAATTGTGCGCCTTTGCCCATCCTTTTCCTCACTCTGACGAGCCGAGGTAGGTATTCGTTGGTAATGGCCAGCGATGGGTAGGTCTTATCGTCTTTGAGCAGGACATTATAGTGCGGCTTGTATTTCTTGATGAGTTTGTTCTCCAGAAGTAATGCGTCTTCCTCCGTGTCTACGACAATGTAGCGAATATCCCGAATCTTTGGCACTAAAAACTGTGTCTTGTAGGTTTGCTTTGGATTGTTGAAGTACGAACTTACGCGACGCTTCAAATTCTTAGCTTTACCTACATATATGATAACTCCTTTCTCGTTGAGATACTGATAGCATCCGGGAGAGTCTGGGAGGCTCAGAACGATACCTTTGAGGTATTCGTCGATTTTAGCACGTTCTTCTTTTTTCATATAAGAGAATTTCTAACCGGTATGGACTGAATCGGACCTGCGGTACAGCGAGCGTACGGCAGGTCCGTTGTGATTGTTGAGTAGAGCGGATTTCTTGTCAGTATTTACCGACGAACGGTGACTAGGGTAGTGATGTCCTTATCTGCCCCTAATGTCTCGCGTCCGTGTAGGCCTTCCATGGCCAATTCAATAAGGAAGTTGATGTATATCTTCTTCGGTTTGAAATGTGCACAAAGATTGTAAACAGCTTGCATACTTCCGCCCGTTGCCAGAAGGTCATCGTGGATTAGCACGATATCTCCTTCTTCGATGGCATCCGTGTGAATCTCAATCGTGTCGTAGCCGTATTCCTTTTTGTAGGAGGCCTTGCAGGTTAGTGCAGGGAGCTTGCCCGGTTTGCGGGCCATAACGAAGCCGGCCCCTAATTCGCTCGCCAGAATTCCGCCCATGACGAATCCGCGCGACTCAACGCCGACGACCTTGGTTATACCTTTGTCTTTATAGATACGTACTAATTCTTCTTTCATCTCCTTCACGCAATCGGGATTCTTAAATAGCGTGGAGACATCTTGAAACTGTATTCCAGCCTTTGGGTAGTCGGGAATGTTTCGCAGGTTGTCAAGTAACAACTTCTCGTTCATAATTTCCTTTATTTCTTGAGGTTTCTAAAGATTTGTTTCACGTGGAACTGAATAGAAATACACCTTTTTATCGACATTATCTGCCTAATAGTACCAAGAGTACACTAATATCTGAAGGGGATACTCCTGGGATTCGGCTGGCTTGTCCGAGTGTTGTGGGCTGTAAGGCTGTTAATTTCTGTCGAGCTTCTGTTGATAGGGAGTTTATTTCCTCGTAGTTGAAATTGCCTTTTATTTTAATGACCTCCAAACGTTGCATTTTTTCAGCCAATTGTTTCTCTCGTTCGATGTATCCGGAATATTTCATTTCTATTTCTGCTGCTTCGGCAATCTCTTCTTTTTTATCGCTGAAACTATCGATGAGTTCTTTCAATTTATCTATTTCTTCGGACAATAAAGAGAGATTGAGCTCGGGGCGCACTAAAAGATCGAAAAGTTTGCATCCGCGCTGCAATGGGGTGGAGTTATGTTGCTCTAAGAACGCGTTGATTCTATCTATCTTTATGGGGTAGTTGTGACAGAAAGAGATGATTTCATCGATGTTTTTCTGTTTCTTTTCCCAGATAGAGGTGCGCTCGGGTGTGGCAATTCCCAGGCGCGATGAAATAGGGGTGAGTCGAGCATCGGCATTGTCTTGGCGCAGCAGAATACGGTATTCAGCACGCGAAGTAAACATACGGTAGGGTTCATCCACTCCTTTTGTTACAAGGTCGTCCACCAAAACGCCGATGTAAGCTTCGTCGCGGTGGAGAGTTAAGGCTTCGCCGCCGCTGCATTTAAGTGCGGCGTTGATACCAGCAAGCAAGCCTTGTCCAGCTGCCTCCTCGTAACCAGTCGTACCGTTGACTTGTCCGGCAAAGAACAGACCGTCTACCTTTTTCGATTCCAACGAATGTTTTAGTTGGGTAGGGTCGAAGAAATCATACTCGATGGCGTAGCCAGGCCGATAAAGTTTTACATCGCGGAAGCACGGAATTTGTTTCAGAGCTTGCAGCTGGATATCCATGGGCAGACTTGATGAGAAACCGTTTAGGTATAGCTCGTTGGTTTCTACTCCTTCTGGTTCGAGGAATAAGGGGTGGCTTTCTCTGTCGGGGAATACTACCAGTTTAGTCTCGATACTCGGGCAATAGCGCGGGCCGATACTTTGGATTTGTCCGTTGTAGAGAGGAGAATCTGCTAGTCCTGAGCGCAGAATCTTGTGAACTTCTTCGTTTGTATTACACGTCCAACAAGGAAGCTGCGGTAATTTGCGTTGTGGACCGAGATAGGAAAAGCGATGATAGTCGGTTTCACCGGGTTCTAAGCCCATTTCCTCCAAATGTACCGAACGTTTATCGATACGTACGGGAGTACCTGTCTTCATGCGAGCTTTACGTATGCCGAAATGCTCGATAGATTCGGTTAAAAACTTTGAAGCCGGTTCGGCGCACCTTCCGCCTTCCACCTTGCTGCGTCCGATGTGCATCAGACCATTCAAGAACGTTCCCGCAGTAATGACCACGGCGCGGGCATGAAGCACGACATCCCAAATAGTACGTACGCCCGTGATTTGTCCGTTTTCAACGAGGATTTCGCGGGCTTCATCCTGCCAAATGTGCAGGTTGGGTGTATTCTCCAATAGGATGCGCATTTCCTGTATGTATCGTGCGCGGTCGCACTGTGCACGCGGACTCCACATGGCAGGACCTTTGGAGCGGTTGAGCATTCGGAATTGTATGGCCGAGGCATCTGTCACGATGCCCATCAAGCCTCCCAGCGCATCCACTTCGCGCGCAATCTGCCCCTTGGCGATGCCACCGATGGCTGGATTACACGACATTTGTGCAATTTTGTTCATATCCATTGTCACCAAGCAGGTCTTCGCCCCCATGCGGGCAGCAGCGTTGGCCGCCTCACATCCAGCGTGGCCCGCTCCAATGACAATGACGTCGAAATTAAATTCTGCGTTCATTCAGTTACTTTTCTTTCAGCCCGCAAAAATACGAAAAATACGCGATTATGTGAAAGTCAGAGCATTATTAGTCAGAACCCCACCATACTCTTATCCTCTCTTTGAAGGTAAGTGATGGCGGGGCTCGTAAGGAAGTTGCACGAATGTTTTATCTTATGAGAATCTTTTGATTTTGCTTCAAATAAAGTCCTGGAGTTTGTGGATGACTGATGCGGAGACCTTGTAACGTGTACCAGCTACTATCTGCTGTCGAGGTCGATAGAGAGACGATGCCAGAAGTAGGCGATAGAAATGTTTTCAGTGCAGAAAGTGCTGAAGTGGCCCTCCCTGTACGATTATCGAATAAGGGAGCATTGTACCAAGAGTCTGTCACACGGTGTGACGTCCAATCCAATCCGTTTTCGTTGGCTTCTGGAAACCACCAATATAGTCCGTTTACGTTTTGATGTTTATGAAGAGTAGAGATTAGATCCTCTGTGAAGTGTTCTTGTCCTGCATCAGAGTAGGGATAAGTACTCGTCAAATCGTAGGTAGTTCCGCCTACAGGCCAAGCATAGGGATAGCCCGTTTCGACAATCATGATTTTCTTATCGCCAAACTTGTTTTCAAGTGCCGTCAGAGCCTTATCTAACGAAGAGAGAGTACCATGATAAGCAGGGTAATAGCTCAATCCGATGATATCATAATCGACTCCCGCTTCAGCCATTTTCTGATAGAAGTTTTCTTGCACATTGGGCTGCAAAGTCCGTTCTGTGTGGAGGATTATCTTTGCTTGCGGGCAAATTTCTCGGCAAGCCTGCCCCGCGCGTTTTAGCAGAGTGGTGAAGCGTGCCCAATTTGCTGTGTTGCCGATGTAGCATCTATGATCTTGTGAGCCTTCTTTTCCCCAGAGCATGCCATAGCTAATTTCATTGCCTGTTTGGATGAAATCAGGTGTCGCACCAATCTTCACGAGTTCTTTAAGTACGTCCGCGGTATATTTGTAGATTTCCGTGTAGAGTCCTTCATCGTTCAACTGTTCCCAGTCCTTTGGTGTCCATTGTTTGGCAGGATCAGCCCAAGAGTCGGAGTAGTGGAAGTCAAGTATCAGTGACATTCCCGCGGTTTTGATGCGTTTAGCAAGTTTTTTGACAAACTCCAGGTTTTGACAAACCCCTTGTCCCTTATCTGTTGCCGAGGCGTTTTCTGGATTAACAAAGAGGCGCACACGCATAGAGTTGAGTCCTTGTTGTTTGAAGAAAGCGACGACATCTGTCACAGGACGGCCATCATGGTCGAAATATTTCGCCCCATTCTGCTCATATTTAGGAAGAAGCGAGATATCGCCACCCACATATTCTTGGGCTGATAGGCTATTAGCGCAGAGAAATGCAGCTGCTAAAAACTTGAGAATTTTCATAAAAGCTTAATATTTATTGACAGGCAAATGTAGTAAAAACTATACATGTCGGAAGAAAATCTCTATATAGATTTGTTGTGCCACTTCTTCTCTCTTTTCGATGGTGATGTTTTGGACTATTGGCAGAAGGATTGAGTAGAGAGTTTCTTTCGTTTAGATGTTGGAGTATGTTTTGCTTTTTTTCAAGCTCTGTGTGTGAGAAATTGCGAGCTAAGATTATTGCTATTTTGCGCAAAAAGTGCTAAATGATGCTTTTCTATAGGGTGTGCTTTGCTACAATAAGGGCGTCAGCTGACACAATAAAGAAGCCAGCTGACAGAATAAGGATGTCAGCTGGCGCAATAAGGAAAACGACGAGTTTGAGAGGTGTATGTAAGGCTGTTTTTGTTCTAAGAACTTATGCCTTGCGTGGAAAATATTTAGAATTTGAGTTCGCCATCGTAGGAGATAGACTGGCGATTGACCGGCAGTACATACAAATCAAAACGACCATTGTCGAAGATGTTGAGTGTGTATTTGAAGAAATCTTCTGCAGTACGCACTGAGATGTAGATGGTGGTGCAATTTTTCTTCTTCCGAACTTGCTGAAAACTTTCCATTTTCTGTTCGAAATCCAACGCGTTACCCATATTGTAGGACGAATGATAGACAGCTCCGAAATAAGGAAGATAGCTGCGCAACGTATCGCCTTTAACTTCCAGAAAGAACTCTCCACCAACGTATTTGCTCGATGCACTGACAGGGTACATATTATTGACGTTTAGTGTGAAATGCTTACTGTTGAGTACATTCTGCACAACCGTAGAAACTTGTTCCGCCTTTTCCGCACGTTTCTGTCCTGAAACACTCTGCGAAGCAGTGCAAGCCGTAAGGAAAGCCATCAGAGCAAGCAGTACGAGCGTATGGCTTATTATGTTATTTTTCTTTCTCAGCATCATTGTAAGTTTTAGTGTGAATATGCGAATATAAAAAAACTCTTTGGTAGTGACCAAAGAGTAAGCTGTTTTTACAGATAATTTCTGTTTGTTTAGTTTTCTTACGAATCCGTTTAAGTGGTTTATTATCAGTTTGATATGTCCTGTTTGTGGTAGTGGTGTGAGGGCTTATTTTAGCAGTCGATACATACCGCCTGGAAGCACTTTGATGATGCCGCGTAATTCCATAGATAGGAGCAGCGTGTTGACTTTATTGAAAGGGAGCGCCGTTGCTGTGACAAGGTTGGAAATCGTGTGAGGGCGCCCATCTGCAAGACTTTTGCAGATACATTCCTCTTCGGGTGAAAGTTCAGGGAAAAGCTCGCGCTGAATGGGTTGCAGTGTTTTCGGTTGTGTCCATTGCAGTGCCAGCGTGATATCCTCGGCCGATGTGACCAATTGTGCCGTTTGTTGTGCGATGATACGGTTGCAACCCTCGGAATAAAGGTCGCCAATACGACCAGGATAAGCAAAGACATCGCGGTTGTAGTTCTGCGCCAGATGTGCCGTGATGAGTGCGCCGCCTTTTGCCGCACTTTCTACAACGATCGTGGCATCCGCGATGCCTGCTACGATGCGATTGCGGCGCACAAAGTTGCCCTTGTCCGGCTTCGTGTTGGAAGGATATTCTGTGAGCAGTCCGCCCGCTTCTAACATACGTATAGCCGTGTCGCGATGGGAGGCAGGGTAGATGCGGTCTAAGCCGTGCGCCAAGACACCTATTGTGGGTAGATTATACTCTAAGGCGTTGCGATGAGCGTGGATGTCGACGCCATAAGCAAGGCCGCTGACGATGAGCGTGTCGGGCAAAAGGTGCGCCAGGTCTTGCAAAAGGTGGCGGCAGAGGTCTTTACCGTATTCCGTGATATGGCGCGTCCCCACGACTGATAAGATGTGCGGCGCATTGAGCTGTGCTGTTCCACGATAGAAAAGGAGCAATGGAGCATCGGCACAATTGCGCAAACGCTCCGGATAGTCCGTGTCGTCAAAGCCTAGGATGCGTATGGACTTACTTTGGCAGTATTCCGCCTGCTGTTCCGCCCAATTGAAAGCTTCGGGCGAATTTTTTAGTGCAGCTTGGAGCTTTTCCGGAGCATCTTTGCCGCTTTCGAAAACAGCCTGCGCCGAACCAAATTTTTGATAAGCCTCCAGCGCTTGCGCTTGGCTACAGCCACGCAAGCGAGAGAGAGCGAGAAGGAAATGTTGTTCGTTCATAGAGGTCAGAAAAGGAAAACCGTGTTTTGAAGTAGTGTCGTGGAGTTAAGGAACGAGTTGTTGGAGTTCCTCACAGTCGCCCAGACGGCCGTTTACTATAGCAACCACCGTGGTTTGGGCTTTCAAGCACAATTGGCGGTCGGGGAGGCGCAACAGTTGCTGTTCGAAAACGTATTTGATGCCTTCTTTGCGAACAGAGAGCTGAGAGAGAAATTCATCGCCTGGTCGGAGTGGCGTCTTGAATTGCATTTCTAAACGAGCTACCACGGTGTCGATGCCGCGGTGATGCAACTCGTCGAAAGCAAGTCCGCGCGACCGAATGAATTCATTACGCGTGTGTTCAGTATAGTGCTGATAGTTGGCGTTATTAACGATGCCTTGAATGTCGCATTCATAATCGCGCACTTTTATTCTAAGTTCAAAGATAGGAGTCATAATGATAGAATGTTTTATGGAGTTTTGCGTAAATATTCTGTGCCGAAGCGGCAGCGGATACAGTCGCGCTTTTCGCAGTATTCTCGCTTCAGCTGGATGAGGGCTTGGGAGTCGGCCGCATTGCGTACAGGAAGTCCTGCTGCTGTCCAAGAGCGCGTGATGAAATTGTGCTCTGCCCGCGTCTCTTCCAAGAGGTTGAAAGCGCGTTCACAAAGGCTTTCATCGAGACGTTCCTTTCCGTAGGTAAATAGCAATGGAGCAACGGTGTTGATGATAATCAAATCGAGACTGGCGTTCTGCAACTGCTTCGGGTTCTCAACGGAATCGGTGCCGAAGGTGTAGTGGCGTCGCCAATAGTCCGTTGCCTCAGCGCGCAACAAGGAGCGAAGGCTGTTCAGATTACGTGTTTCAAGGACTCGAGAGAAGTTGACGCCTTGCCGGAAGTAGAGATCTACAAGTTGCGACAAGCGAACGTGGGGAAAGTTTTGTGGGCGGAGTCGGAGAAACTTCCAATGGTGGAAATCCATTGGCGTAAGTGAGAACTTGTGCTTTAGAAAGGCGTATTCCTTTTGCAGACGGCAAAAATAATCATCCCGACGCTCTTGCGCCACTGCTGCATCGTCCAGCAAACCTGCTTGTCCGAAAAAGAAAGCCTCCACCTGGAACACATTATCACGGTGTTTCCCAACCGCACTTGGCTCAATGAGAAACGCCCATTCCTCGAAAGCTTCCGAATTAACCGAAAAACCAAAGTTGCGAGCTAAGGCAATGAAGAACGTACGCTCCCAATCTTTGCACGTGCGTTGTAGATAGCCGCGCAGGCGGTTCGTTTTGTCCTCCAAGCGCTCAGCCGTCAGAGCAGCCAACCATGCGTGTTTCTTGATATCGGGGAGGTGAGGAATGATGCGATAGCAGGGAGGAAAAGTGTCTTCGTGAAGCAGTTCTTCATAGTTGCGGAGAATCTCGGGCGGAACCGTAAGTACAAGTTGGGGCAAGGATTTACCGTCGAGCGTAAGTGCCTGCTCATCGGCAACGGAAACCACATGGAGCACTACGTTGTTGTATGCAGCGTCCTGCTGGTGCTGATGTCGAAACCAATCCGAAGCACGTTCGTGAATTTCCACATTTCCCACCCACAATTGCCCGCCTATTTTCACTTTTGCGTTAAAGAAGTCGGGGCCAGCATTGAAGTTGTGTAGACCGGGATCTATGATGTCAACCTCGGCGCCGTCTTCCGTGTGCAACGCTCTGAGAGGGTAGATTCGGTGTTGCCAAACGTAATGGAGCAATTTTTCCATATTTGTGTCCATACTGGTTTAAACGAACAAAGGTAAGGACTTTTCTCGGAACGTGCAAGTATGCTTACTCCCGCCTTTTTCTGCTCACGAGGTAAGGTTTTCTCCCTGCAGGTGAGAAAAAAGATTGAAATTGTCAATAATTCAAGACAAAAGAGAAAGCGGGCACAATACTTCCGTCTATAATTTATTTTGTACTTCCTTATTATAGGTGTACCTTTGCCACGATTACAAAAGACATTGATTTGAAGACATTTGAAGAACTCGGCGTTTCGGAGGCTATCCGTCGCGCTGTGGAAGAACTGGGATACGAACAACCTATGCCCGTTCAAGAAGAAGTGATTCCCTATCTTTTAGGCGAGAACAACGACGTGATTGCACTTGCTCAAACGGGAACGGGTAAGACGGCAGCATACGGGCTGCCCATTTTGCAAAAGGTGAATCCCAGTAGCCGATCTACGCAGGCAATAGTGCTAAGTCCTACGCGTGAGCTCTGCCTGCAGATTGCAGACGATTTGAAAGACTATTCCCGCTATATCGACGGTCTCTATGTGCAGGCTGTTTATGGCGGTGCCAGTATCGACAGTCAGATACGTGCACTGAAAAAAGGAGTGCAGGTTATTGTGGCTACACCTGGTCGCTTGATCGATTTGATGAATCGAGGTGTAGCTCGTTTGGACGAAGTACAGAACGTGGTGCTTGATGAAGCCGATGAAATGCTCAATATGGGCTTCTCGGAAAGTATTGATGCTATCCTTGCGGGAGTGCCCGAGGAGAGAAACACATTGTTGTTCTCGGCCACGATGAGCAAAGAGGTGGAAAATATTGCAAAGAACTATCTCCACAACCATAAAGAAATTGTTGTCGGTTCCCGTAATGAGGGGGCAGAAAAGGTCAATCATATCTACTACATGGTGCAGGCGCGCGATAAATATGCGGCACTGAAGCGTGTGGTGGACTATTATCCGCGTATCTATGCCATAGTGTTCTGTCGGACGCGTATGGAGACGCAAGAGGTGGCCGATAACTTGATTCGCGACGGCTATAATGCCGAGGCGCTCCACGGCGACTTGAGCCAGGCTCAGCGCGACCTAACGATGCAGAAGTTCCGCCAACATACCATTCAGCTGCTTGTGGCAACCGATGTGGCTGCTCGCGGTTTGGACGTGGACGATCTGACGCACGTTATCAACTACGGATTGCCCGACGACATTGAGAGTTACACCCATCGCAGCGGCCGAACGGGGCGTGCAGGTAAGCGAGGTACGAGTATCTGTATTATCCACCAGCGTGAGAAAGGGAAAGTACGCGCCATAGAGCGTATTCTGGGCAAAGAGTTCGAGGTCGGTGTTCTGCCAGAGCCCAAGGAAATTTGTACCAAACAGCTCTATCACGTCATCGACCGCTTGGAACATCAGGAGGTCGACGAAAACGAAATTGCACCCTTCATGCCCGAAGTGCTTCGCAAGCTCGATTGGCTCACAAAGGAAGACCTCGTGAAGCGCGTTGTTGCAGACGCTTTCGGACAGTTCCTAAAATATTACGCCAACGCACCAGAAATCCTACAGCCGAAAGATCGTGGCGGCAAGCACGATGAAGGCGGTGGTTTCTCACGTCGTGGACGTCGTGAGGACGGACCACGCCGCGCCGAAGCAGGTTATACTCGGTTGTTCATCAATTTAGGTAAGCGCGATAATTTCTACGCTCGAGAAATTATCAACCTTATCAATCGCCATGTGAAAGGCAATGTAGAAATCGGACGTATTGATTTGACGCAGAATTGTTCTTTCTTCGAGGTTCCCGAAGGCGAGGCCGAAATCGTTCTCAAGAAGATGCGCCGCGCCAAGGTAGGCGATCGCCCCGTTGTAGTGGACAATGCCGATAGGGATGCTTCTGCCACAGAAGAGCGCAGGGGACGTAAGCAAGCAGGAAAGGGACGTGGCGAGCGCGGTACTCGTGGTGAACGTTTCGATAAGCCGCGTAAACGTCGTTCGGAAGAAACTGTAGCGAAACGGCCGAAGAAGAAAAATAACAAAGAAGCCGACTGGCGGAAATTTTTTGAATAAACATAACAATACATGATAAGAAAACTCATTATGAGGCTGCTCTTGTTGCTCGCTATGCCAGCAGCAGCGCAGCATTTGCAAATGAAGATCGGGGGCGGTTTTGCTTCCCATCATGCTGATGCCAAACTTGTTGGTGCTTTCAAGGCAGGTTTGGGCTATGAGATTGAGCTTAGTCAGCACTTGACGGTGACGCCATGGCTCACAGCTTATGCTAAGGGCTGGAAGGACAAGGATCAAGTGGTGAAGTATTATGACGAGCAAGGAAATCCTATTCTTAATGCCGACGGTACACAGCGTACCGGCATAAAGAGCCGTACAACATCAGCTAATTATTTGGAAGTGCCCGTCCTTTTCAACTACTATCTGCGCCTGGATGAGTCGCGCTATGTTGTTTTGAGTGCAGGACCTTATGCAGCTCTTGGTATCAACGGTCAGCAAAAGACGCGTGGAGATGCCGAACAAGAAGGTAGTCGCAAAGTGTTTTATAAGACTTCTACATTCAAAGGAGCAGGCATTCATCGCTTCGATGCGGGGCTGACGGTAGGAGTAGGCTATCAATTTCCCACTCATATCACCGTGGGCGTGGAAACAGATTTCGGCCTGCTTTCCTTTGATAAATCGGGTGCGCGCAACGTTTCTGGGCTCATTACTTTAGGCTATCAGTTCTAAATACCCTGTTAGTGGTATTGCAGCCCTATAAGAACTGCCCTACCTTTGCACTCGGATTCAAGGTGGAAGTTTTCCCCAATGAGTTATAGTAAATTTAAATTGTTATGTTCCAAAAATAGCCAGCGCGAGTGAGCGTTGGCTTTTGGTTTTTTATGCGGGTGTGCTTTCTTGTGCGGATTGTCGCTATCAGCTCTCCTCTTTTCCCTGTCATCTTCTATTGTTTCATGGTAAGCAAAAGAGGGATGTTGCTCATTCGTAAAGTGTTAATATATAAAGTAATAATGTGGGCCGTGTTTTTCCTTATTGCGTCAGCTGACACAATAAGGCTGTCAGTTCACACAATAAGGCTGTCAGCTGACACCCTTATTGTATTTTTGAACAGCTCCTAATAAGGCTATCGGTCCCTTCTTTTTGTGGTTTCACCAAAAAGTTGTGCAGCAAAAAGGGTGGGAGGGGAGGAATGGGCGCAATAAGCAGAAACCCTTGTAAAAACCGCAAGAATCATTAAAACATACTAAATGATTTGTCCGGTTCAGATAAAAAAGCCTATCTTGCGAGCTGGAACAATAAATCCAATGTACATAATGAAAATCAGAAGTATCCTTTTCCCTGTTTTAGCAGGTGCACTTATGCTGAGCAGTTGTGCCAGCAAGAAAGAGTTTGAGGCATTGAAAGCTGAAAATGCAGAGCTCAAACTGCAAAACCAAGACACTCGTATCAATTTGGCTGAGTGTAACGCGAATTCTAAGAATCTCCAAGATCGTTTGGCGGAAGAGCAGCGCCGCGTGGCAGATTTGCGCAAAGACTATCAGACGCTGCAAGGCTCCCTCGATAAGAGTTTGCAACAGAATAACCAAGGCAATATCAACATTTCGAAGTTGGTGGACGAAATCAACGCTTCCAATCGCTTCATCAAGCAGCTCGTTGAGGCTAAGACAAAGAGCGATTCACTGAATATGGTGCTCACTAATAATCTGACACGTTCGCTCAATCGCGACGAACTTCAGGAAGTGGATGTTCAAGTTCTCAAGGGCGTTGTTTACATCTCTCTGGCCGACAATATGCTCTACAAGAGCGGCAGTTATGAAATCAACGACCGCGCCAGTGAGACGCTTTCCAAGATTGCAAAAATCATCAAGGACTATAAGGACTATGATGTGCTCGTGGAAGGTAACACTGACCCTGTGCCCATTTCTCGCACCAATATCCGCAACAACTGGGACCTCTCCTGCCTCCGCGCCTCCAGCGTTGTACAGGCACTCCAGAATCAGTATGGTGTGAATCCAGCCCGTCTGACAGCTGCTGGTCGTGGCGAATATAACCCCATCACCGCAAACGATTCTGACTTAGGCAAGCAGCGCAACCGCCGCACACAGATTATTATTACGCCGAAGCTCGATCAGTTTATGGATCTTATCGATAAAGCTCCAAACACTAACGAGTAAGAGAAACCTCATATCGGGTCAGTCCAAACAGAATGAGCTGACCCGATTTTTTATTATGTCTTACTCTTGCCGAACTATACAAAAAGGGGAGTTTTACATAAAATAACAGTATTTATTTCTCCTTTTCTTGGTGGTACGGAGAATAGGCGCTAACTTTGCAACGCAAAGTGGGAAAGACGTGGCATGAGCCTTTTGCGCTACGCCTCGTTTGCACCACGAACACCGAGGATAGATTTGGCTGCTTGCAACCTCGTAAAAAGAATGCTAAAATGACCGACGGTTAAGTCCACAATGGTAATACCGTCTTGATGGATAAAGCGCCAACGGAGGGCGCTTATTTTTTTGTTCCCTCCGTAAGCCATCGCTACAGATTTATTCATTCTTACATTTCAAAAAAACTATGTATTTATTCACTTCCGAATCGGTGTCTGAGGGACACCCCGACAAGGTGGCCGACCAAATATCGGACGCCGTGCTTGACGAACTGCTCGCTTTCGATCCCAGTTCTAAAGTAGCTTGCGAAACAATGGTGACGACTGGACAAGTAGTCGTTGCTGGGGAAGTAAAGTCAAACGCTTGGGCCGACTTGCAGACCGTGGCGCGCGACGCTATTGCCCATATTGGTTATACCAAAGCTGATTATAAATTCGACTCTGAAAGCTGTGGCATTTTCAGTGCCATTCACGAGCAGAGTGCCGACATCAATCGTGGCGTTGAGCGCATTGATGCAGAAAATCAAGGTGCTGGCGACCAAGGTATGATGTTTGGTTATGCCAATAATGAGACCGACAACTACATGCCGCTGCCTCTCTCCTTGGCTCACGACTTGATGATTACGCTCTCTCGCATCCGTCGTGAGGGGAAGGTGATGACCTATCTCCGCCCTGATGCAAAGAGCCAGGTAACGGTGAAATACGATGATAACGACCACGCCGTAGCTATCGATACCATTGTTATCTCCACGCAGCACGATGAGTTCATCTCCGCAGCCGAAGCTGGCAGTCAGGAGAAGGCCGATGAGCAGATGTTGGCAAGAATTCGTGAGGACGTTATCAATATCCTCATTCCGCGCACCATTGAAGAGCGTGTCAATACCCCAGAAATCAAAGCACTTTTCGAAAATAGCGACATCAAGTATCATGTAAACCCCACGGGCAAGTTTGTCATTGGTGGACCGAACGGTGATACAGGTCTGACAGGTCGTAAAATCATTGTCGATACTTATGGAGGTCGCGGCGCTCATGGTGGTGGTGCTTTCTCGGGCAAAGACCCCTCGAAGGTAGACCGTAGTGCTGCTTATGCCGCTCGTCATATTGCTAAGAATATGGTGGCAGCAGGTGTGGCCGATGAGATGCTCGTTCAGTTGAGCTATGCTATCGGTGTGGCTGAACCCATTAGTATCTATGTTAATACTTACGGTAAGAAGCACGTTTCTTTAAGCGATGGCGAGATTGCAGAACAGATCAAGCAACTCTTCGATCTTCGTCCCTACGCCATTGAGCAGCGTCTGAAACTGCGCAACCCCATCTATGTGGAAACAGCACGCTACGGCCACATGGGCCACAACCCGCGCATGAAGCACAAGGTGTTCCGCCTCGGCAATGAGGTGAAAGAAATGGATGTTGAGCTCTTCACCTGGGAAAAGCTCGACTATGTTGAGAAGATAAAGGAAGCTTTTGGGCTTTAATAAATAAAAAACAAACGTGGCGGGGCTTGCTCCGCCACATTTCAAAGTGACCCATGAAGATAACTGTCTATGGTGCCTCCTCGGGGCAAGTAAAAGATATTTATGTTGAAACGGCTCGCCAGTTGGGCATGATAATGGCTCAGCGCGGTCATGCGCTGGTCAATGGTGCTGGACGTATGGGGCTGATGGCAGCATCTGCCGAAGCCTGCATGGAAGCTGGCGGTCAAGCCATCGGAGTCATTCCACAATTCATGATAGAGCAGGGTTGGCAACACAAGGGGATGTCACAACTCATCGTGACGCGCGATATGCACGAACGCAAAGAGCGAATGGCCGAATTGAGCGATGCTTGTGTGGCACTGCCCGGCGGCGTCGGCACTTTGGAGGAATTGCTCGAAATCATCACATGGAAGCAACTCGGACTTTATCTCAAACCCATCGTTGTGCTCAATGTCGACGGCTGCTTCAGTCCGTTGCTCGAACAGTTGCAACGCGCTGTTGAAGAACATTTCATGCGTCCTTTACACGCTCAACTCTGGCAAGTGGCAGAAACGGCGGAAGAAGCCGTACACCTCTGTGAGACAACACCCGAATGGGATAAAAACCTACAAAAATTTGCTGCACTCTAATGCAGAAGACAATCGCACTTTTTCAGTCGGATAGTACCCACGCCTATTCTTTTGATGCGGCAGCCTCCGAAGCATCTTCCAGCGGACATGGTTCGCACCAGCTGGGGAATCGTAAACATACGTGGGAAAAAATGGCCCCTCTTGAGGCAGACCCTGATGCTGTTTACACGGAAGAGCAACTCACTGCTGCTCCAACGCGTGTGAGCACGGTAGAGCAGACGGATTTTTTCTCACCGAAAGGAAAAATCCACGACTTCACGTTTTATAAGCCACTGTGGGAGAATGCTTTTGTCGACTCTCTACAGCAAAAAATAGAGGTAGTGCCTTTTCGTCCACAAGGCGTTGCGGGAGATCCCGTGCCTTATCGTTTCCGCTCTGACGATTTTGTGACAACCGCGCTCATGCTTTCTTTCTTTCTGATGATTTATGTCATCTCGCGCAGTCGTCACTACCTCAAAAACCATATCAAAAATTTCTTCTCGCCCCACGAGTATAACGATATTTTCGCTCCACGTACGCAGAATGAGTTGCGCGGGCAGCTCTATCTCATCTTCCAGCTGTGTTTTACGTTGGGTGTGCTCACCTTCGATTATATACAATCATTCAAACCAGAAATCTTCAATTCAGTATCGCCCTATAAGATTCTCCTGGTCTCCTCCAGTATCTTCGGCGGCTTTTATTTCTTGAAGATTGCACTCTACTACTTTGTCAATAATGTCTTTTTCGACCGCAAAGTGATTTCCCAATGGAACGACTCCTATCTCTTGTCGCTCTTCTCCATGGGAGTGCTTCTCTTCCCCGTAGCTCTCTTGGTTGTATATTTTGACATCGACTTCCAAACCATGTTGGTACTCTTCTTTAGCGTGTATGCCCTCCTCAAGCTGTTGCTCTTTTATAAGTGCTTTCATATCTTTTCGGAGTATAAATTACACTTTTTGCATATAATTTTGTACCTTTGCACGCTAGAATTGTTTCCTCCGCTTATTTTGTGGAGAACTTTGAACTATGTGTTGAATGCGTTAGTCTCTATTGATTAAGAAAGCAATCCGGACAAATGATAAAGAAAATTCTTATTTCGCAGCCAAAACCGGCCTCTGATAAGTCTCCGTATTTTGATCTCGCGAAAACCTATGGAGTGGAATTTGTCTTCCATCCTTTTATTCGAGTAGAAAGTGTGTCGACGAAGGAATTTCGTGCACAAAAAGTGCAAATCCTTGACCACACGGCTATTGTCTTCAATTCTCGACACGCCATCGACCATTTCTTTAATCTCTGTAACGAACTGCGCGTTGCTATTCCCGACGACATGAAGTATTTCGGGCTTTCAGAGAAAATTATGCTTTACATACAGAAGTATGTGCAGTACCGTAAGCGTAAGATTTTCTTCGGAGCAACGGGTAAGTGGGACGACCTAGTTCAGATTATGGCAAAACACAAGACTGAGAAGTACCTCTTGCCGCAGAGCGATGTGGCCGGTGATGAAGTCTCTGCTATGCTCGAAGCTAAGAAGCTTCAACACACGGAGTGTACGATGTACCGCACTGTTCCCAATGATATGCCGAAAACGCTGGAAGGTTATGATATGGTCATTCCTTTCACGCCGAGTGGTGCTATTGCCATTGCCGATGCCTATCCCTCTTTGAAGGACGGCAAGGTGCTGGTGGGTTGTTTCGGAAAGAACACTGCACAAACGCTCAAAGATGCCGGTATTCCTGTTGCTATGGAAGCTCCTTCTGTTCAAGCCCCTTCTATGACGGGAACGCTTGAGCTCTTCCTCAAGGAAACAAATCAGTAAAGATATTAAACGCCCGTTTTCAGCGGGGAACTCAGCATGGAGAAGCCTTTCGGATTTCCGAAAATAGAACATCTTTGTTTGCGGACGGATGTGGAAGCACTCTTTACCTCAGGCAGTAGAGCCTCCAGTGTCTATCCCCTGCGCGCTGTCTATCGCCTTGTGGATCACGACGGAAAAGGGCCGAAGGTGAAGGTGTTGCTGAGTGTTTCCAAGCGTTGCTTCAAACACGCTGTGGATCGCAACCGCGCGAAGCGACAATTGCGTGAGGCTTACCGCCACCACAAAGACATTCTGCGCGAAGCCCTTCCAGAGAACGCAGCTCTCCACATAGGCTTTCTCTGGTTGAGCAATAAGCCCGTTAAGTCGGCCGTGGTAGAAGAGCGCCTTGTCAAGCTGATGCAAGGTGTTGGCGATAAGTTGCTAAAAGAACAAGAAAAGAATAACAATGAGTAATTACTACTCCTCTGCTCCTTTCTGAGGTGTACGGAGATGTAATTACTCATTGTTCGTTTATAAAATCCTCACAGAATGCTCCGTCAATTTCTCATCCGTTTGCTGATAGCTCCCATCCGTTTTTATCAGCGTTTCATATCTCCCCTGACGCCGCCCTCTTGTCGGTTCACCCCGACTTGTTCGCAATATGCCGTTGAGGCCATTCGGAAGCATGGTCCCATCAAAGGCCTCTTACTCGCCATTTGGCGCATCCTCCGCTGCAACCCTTGGGGCGGTAGCGGCTATGACCCAGTACCATAACCTTTCTCAATGTGCTAATGTGAGGAATGTGCTAATGTGCTAATGTAGCGGCTTTCGCCGTTTCGTCTGTCATGTTTTACATTTCCCCTTTAGGACAAGCCATATTTTCACCTTTTCACATTAGCACATTCAAAAAACTCACCATTCTCTGCATTAGCACATTAGCACATTAGCACATTAAAAACATGGATTTCCACACTCACAATCAGCAAGCAACGCCAGGAACGGCCATCGTCAATCTGCCGCTCGATATTGTGCAGCAACCGGAAACGTTTCGGCCCGTGGAAGGTGGGCTCTATTCTGCAGGCATTCATCCTTGGTGGACAGAGGAGGGCGATGTTGAGGCTCTGTTTGTGGGGCTAAAACAGCTTTTGGAGCATCCGCAGGTAGTGGCGTTGGGAGAATGCGGGCTCGACCGTTTGCGCGGAGGAAGTATGGAGTTGCAAGAAGCAGTGTTCTGTCGACAAGTTTCTCTTTCCGAAACCTTACAGAAGCCCCTCACTATTCATTGTGTTCGTGCCTTTGATATTCTCTTGCAACTCAAGAAAAAGCTCCGCCCTACGCAGCAATGGACGATTCATGGTTTTCGTGGTCGTCCTGCCTTGGCTCAGCAGTTGCTCGATGCGGGCTTCGATTTGAGTTTCGGAAAACAGCGCAATGAGGAATCCTTCGCCCTTACGCCTCCCACGCGCCGCCATGAAGAAACCGACGATGATTGGTTGTAGTTCTCTGATATAGTACAACATATCCTCTTATACACGGTTCATCCCCGAATTGTACAGGTTTTTATGAGTAAAGAAAAGTACCTGTACAATTCGGGGATGAACCAAAAACTTAGAAAAAGTTAGGTTATTTAAATCTTTTTTTTTACTTTTGCCACATAGACATAGCAAACCATAATATTGATATGCAGTATTTTCTCCTTTTTCTTGGATTACTCTTCTCTTTGCCAGCTTTTTCGCAAAAGGACTCCATTATGGTGTATGGCAATATTGCGGACGCTTTCACTGGTGCAATTATTGAAGATGGAACTATTGATGTATTGTCTCCCGATTCTACGGTACTCTTTCCAGGAGAATGGGCGTACAATATCGATGACGGTGTGCGGACAGCTTCGCTCTATTATTGTAAGGTTCCCGAAGAAGGCAGCTATATCATTCGGCTTCAGCACCCCAATTATTTCCCGCTCTACTTTCCCATTACCGTAAAGTTGAGCGGTCGCAGCAATGGTTTTGTGGTAATTCCTCAAAAAGCCCTCATGCGTAAGTGTCCCAAGGAGCAAAAGCTGGGAGAGGCCGTGGTGAGGGCTACGAAGATAAAAATGGTAATGAAAGGCGACACCCTCATTTACAACGCCGACGCCTTCCAACTTTCGCAAGGATCGATGCTCGATGCGCTGATTGAGCAACTGCCGGGGGCGCAACTCAATGAGAGCGGCGTGATCACGGTGAACGGCAAGCGGGTGAGCAGTCTGCTGGTCAATGGCAAGGACTTCTTCCGCGGCGACCCCAAAATAGCATTGGAAAACCTTCCGGCCTACATGGTCAACAAAGTCAAGGTCTACGAGCAACAAAGCGACTTTGAGGAGATGACGGGTCTGAAGGAAGTGGAGCGGCCGCTGGTGATGGATGTCAATCTCAAGCGGCAATATTCCATCGGCTGGATTGCCAATGCGGAGGCTGCACGCGGCACGAAAGACAAGTACTTGATGCGACTGTTTGCACTGCGATTCTCTGACTTGTCACGCTTAGCGATTTTCGGCAGTATCAACAATACTAACGACACACGGCGCCCAGGAGCAAAGGGCGAGTGGTCGCCGTCCTATCTGCCGCAGGGCTTGCAAACGAGCAAAACGGCCGGAGTGGAATACAGTTACGAAAATCGCCACAAGACGTTTGAATGGACGAGCAATGTGGACGTGACACACACCAACAACTACACGCTCACCACCTACAACCATGAGAGTTTTCTGCCCACTCAGCGCTCCTTCTCACTCAGTCGTTCGGAAGCGAACAACCACACGACGTGGTTCAACACGAGTCATCGATTTTCTCTGAAAAAAGCGGTGCGACAATCAGGGCAAATCAGTTTCAACTACGACAAAAATACCAATGACGCCACGCAACGTGCCGGCGAGGTGGGCGTCAATCCGTTTGAGCTGGTGCCCAATGGAGAGGTGCTCGATGAGCTGTTTCGCCCAGGCAGCACGCGCCTGCAGCAGTTGGCACGCAACCGTCGCTATTCGCTGATGCGCGGCAATGGCGAGAATTGGCGCTTGAGTGCACCCTATCAATTACGTTGGAGTCCTTTTCAGCAGTCGGGGGTGAACGACTTCTTCTCTTTTAATTTCTCAGGAGTTTACGACCGACATCGCGCTCAGACTTTCGACCACTATCGTTTGGAATATCTCGGTGCGGGAAGTGGAACAAACGACTTCCGCAACCGCTATCGCAGTGCTCCCTCCCATCATTACAACTTCAATACGGAGGCATCTTATTTAATGCCTTTTGGCGCGTTTTGGCCGACCTTGAGCTACAAATATTCGCAAGACTATCGTGATGCCAACACCAGTTTCTACCGTCTCGACCGGCTTGCGGGATGGGGTGCCAACACCGACTTTGCACCGGGCATGCTCCCCTCGGCAACGGCCGACATGATGCAGGCACTTGACGCGCCCAACAGCGGACACTCGCGCTTGTGGCAGCGTCGGCATCAGGTGAGCCTGCGCTTAGAATATCGCACGAAGCATCAAAACCGCACTACAATAGCCCTCCAACTTCCGTTGCGTTGGGAACTGGAGCATTTGTTGTTCGACAAAGTCGGGCAGCACTTCGACCGAAATCGAACGCAGGCGTTGTTTTCTCCGCAGGTCTATCTTCACCAACAGTTTCAGAAAGGAGAGACTAGTCATGTATTCATCCTCAACTACTCGCTGTCACGCGCAATGCCCGACTTTATCTATGCCCTCGAATTGGAGGACAGTTCCAATCCGCTCTACATCCAAAGGGGAAATGCCCACTTGGTGCCAAGCACCACACAAAACCTTTCGTTCACAATGAACACGCTGAAAAAGCATAGGAAACTCTACGACTTGAATCTGTCCTACCAACGCACTTCCAACGCGTTGGCTACAGAACGCACCTACAATCCTACCACAGGAGGATATGTGACGCACCCGGTCAATGTGAACGGCAACTGGCGCACCGACGGCACTTTCAGCACCAATGGACAGTTTGGTGCGAACAAAGCTTTCGATTGGAGCAGCCACTCCTCTTTCTCTTACGACCACAATGTCGATATGGCCAACGTGGTCGGCAGTACCACACATGAGTTGAGCACCATCGGTAGTCTTTATCTCCGCGAACGACTTTCGGTCAACTATTCGCAACGCGGTTGGCACTTGGGAGCAAAAGTGCAAGGCAGCTACAATCGCATGACCGGCCAACGCAGCGACTTCAAGGAGATCAGCGCGTGGGACTACAGTTACGGACTGACTGCACGTCTCCCCTTGCCGGGCAAGGTGGGACTGAGCACGGACTTCACCGTATTCAGCCGTCGAGGCTACACCGACACGCAGCTCAACACCAACCACTTCATTTGGAACCTCCGCCTCGAGCGCAGCATTCTGCACGGAAATCTGACCTTTGCTCTTGATGGTTTCGACCTGCTGCACGAACTTTCCAACGTGACACGCACAGTCAATGCACAAGGCCGCACCGAAACCTACCACAATGTCATTCCTTCCTACTTCATGTTTCACGCCATCTATAAGTTCAACCTGTCACCTAAAAAACGATAAAATAAAGACAAGCAGGTACAATCTCTACTTACAAGATTCAACAGGCATGGTTATATATAATGTTTAGGTTCATCCCCGAATTGCGTTGGTACTTTTCTTTACTCATAAATACCTGTACAATTCGGGGATGAACCCTCTTTTTCTTTCCGCAATATCCTTAAGTTGGTATTGCGGTTTTTTGTTGGATCTTTGTATTGCAAGTGTAGATGAGTGAAGAGGTGTACGAGTAGAAGTGCGTGCTGTGCGACACCTCGGAGGTCGGGAATGGAAATTGTTACTTCTCCCACGGGTCCGCCCTTCGGGCATCACCCGCGGTTACGCATGGTGTGTCCCCGCTGGGGACATTATTATTGCGTTCGAAAATACAATAAGGCTGTCAGCTCACATCCTTATTGCGTCAGCCAGCACGCTTATTGTGTCAGCCAGCGCGCTTATTGCGTGGGAGCTTACACCTAAGAAACGTTGAACTGAAGAGAGCTACAATCTCCTCTCCTGTAGTTTGATTTTTTGTTGTCACGTCGTCACGTTGTCACACTTTGCGGTTAAACACTTGAAATAATGAGTATTACGAGCGTAACAACAGTGTGACAACAAAATAGAACCACATGAGTTGTTGTCACGCATATAAGCGTTTGTCGTTCAGTATGTTTGAAAGATCTGTGACAACGTGACAACAAAATGATGAAATTTTCAGGAGAGGGCGAGAAACTATATTTATCATCGATATGTCTTGTTCTTTTCGTTCATATTTGCAGCAGAGGGCGAGAGAGAAAACCTCCTGTCGTGCGAACATATACTATTCCGAGAAAAAGGCGTATCTTTGTACGCAAAATCATAAAACAGATAAACAAACGATGAATTTCGTAGACGAACTCAAATGGCGCGGTATGCTCCATCAGATGATGCCGGGCACAGAAGAACTTCTTGCAAAAGAACAAGTAACGGCTTATGTAGGTATTGACCCTACGGCTGATTCCCTCCATATTGGTCACCTGTGTGGCATCATGATGTTGCGCCACTTGCAGGATTGTGGTCATAAACCGCTCGCGCTTGTTGGCGGTGCTACGGGTATGATTGGCGACCCCTCCGGTAAGAGTCAGGAGCGCAATTTGCTCGATGAGGAGACTTTGGCGCACAACATCCGTTGCATCAAGGAGCAGCTCTCTCGCTTTCTCGACTTTGAGTCCGACGCTCCCAACCGTGCCGAACTCGTCAACAACTACGATTGGATGAAGGGTTATTCCTTCCTCAACTTTGTTCGCAATATCGGTAAGCACATCACGGTGAACTACATGATGGCGAAGGATAGCGTTCAGAAACGTTTGAACGGTGAAGCTCGCGATGGTTTGAGTTTCACAGAGTTCAGCTATCAGCTCCTCCAAGGCTACGACTTCCTCCACCTCTATCAAGAAAAGAACTGCAAACTGCAAATGGGCGGTTCGGACCAGTGGGGAAATATCACGACAGGTGCCGAATTGATTCGTCGCACACTCGGTTCTGAAAATCAGGTGTTCGCCCTCACGTGTCCGCTCATCACGAAAGCCGATGGACGCAAGTTTGGTAAGACAGAAAATGGCAATATCTGGCTCGATGCCAAGCGTACTACTCCTTATGAGTTCTACCAGTTCTGGCTCAATGTGGCCGACGATGATGCCGAACGCTATATCAAGATTTTCACTACACTTTCTCAAAGCGAAATCACAGCCATCATCGACGAGCACCGTCAGGATCCAGGTTGCCGCACCTTGCAGAAGCGACTTGGCGAAGAAGTGACGAAGATGGTTCACGGTGAGGAAGAATACAAGAAAGCCCTCGAAGCCTCCAACATCCTTTTCGGAAAGGCTACGAAGGAGAACCTCCTCAAGCTCGATGAAGCTACGCTCTTGGCTGTCTTTAGCGGTGTGCCCCATTTTGAAGTGAGCCGCGCCGAAGCCCTTGATGCGAAAGCCGTTGATCTCTTTGCAGAAACCACTAAGTGTTTTGCTTCTAAAGGCGAAATGCGCAAACTTGTGCAGGGCGGAGGAGTGAGTCTGAACAAAGAAAAACTCGAAGCGTTCGACCGCACTATCACTGCCGACGATCTCCTCGATGGAAAATATCTCCTCGTGCAGCGCGGTAAGAAGAACTACTTCCTCATCACAGTGAAGTAAGAGAAACTTTCGTGCTCATCGAGCCGGTTCGAGACACACTCAAAATATCTTCGAAGATGGACGAAAAAGAATTAGAAAAATATACAGCAGCGGCTGAAGCTGGCGATGCTTCGGCACAGTACAATTTAGGTGTTCTCCTGTCCGAGGGCGACAAGAAACAGCAGAAGAAGGCTTTTGCTTGGACGCTCAAATCAGCAAAGCAGGGCTTTGCCAAGGGGCAGAGTTTGTTAGCCCATTTCTATACCAACGGTATAGGCGTGGGTCAGAACCCCGATAAGGCTTATGATTGGTATAAAAAGGCGGCTATGCAGGGTGAAGCAAAAGCCGAACGCTTTATGGGTTTGGATGCTCTGCATGGTATTGTGGGCGAAAAAGATGTTGAAGCGGCAGCCGAATGGATTCGGAAAGCTGCTGCCCATGGTTCGGACGATGCCTCTTGCGACTTGGCGGGAATGTTGCTGCGCGGAGAGGGGATGAAGCAAGACCTTGATGAGGCTTACCGTCTCTTTGAACAATTGGCAGAGAAAGGTCTTCCTGCTGCAAAATATAACCTTGCCATCTTTTGTTTGGACGGCTATCCCAACGGGCGTGAAGCCCAGCGCGCTGTGCAACTCTTAGAGGAGGCAGCAGCAGGTGGAGTGCCAATCGCCAATGTCACACTGGCGCAAATCTATATGGAAGGCGTTGATGATGTGCAGCAGGATTTCGACAAAGCAACAGACAGTGTTGCGCCACTGCTCAAAACTGGACCTGCTCCTTTGAGGCGTATCGCCAAAGATGTGCTGAAAGAAATCGACCGCCTCGAGAGCGAAAAATAAGACAACAGAAGCTACTCAATAGCTTTTATACTTAATCGGACGAGTTAGACAGGTCAAGCCGGTCGGACTCGTCCGCTTTTTTCTTTTTATCTTATCTCAACAAACCATGCGTACCCCCTTTCTTCTCCTCTCCTTTATGCTCTCCCTCGTCCTTACTGCACAACCCGCACAAAATGAGTATCGATGGGGAATGGCCTATTTGCGCTCGGAGCAGTATACTGAAGCTGTTAAGTCGCTCACAAAGGCGGCCGAAAAGGGCAATCCTGCCGCGGCTGTGCAGCTCGGTATGCTCTATCATCAAGGGCGGGGTGTGGAGCAGAACGATGAGCGCGCTGTTGAGTACTACGGGCGTGCAGCTCAGAAAGGTGATGCCAAGGGGCAGTACCTCTTAGCCAATATGATGCAAATGGGCATCGGCACGCCGAAAGATCCCGCAGCGGCAGCTTTCTATTACGCTAAGGCGGCGCGCCAAGGCAATGTGGAGGCGCAGCGCGAACTGGCAGAGATGCTCTATCGCGGCAATGGCGTGCAACGTGATCGCAAAGAGGCGGCGCGTTGGTATACCGAACTGGCAGCGCGCCCCGATTCCAACGCGCTCTTTATGCTCGGCGGAATGTACGAATATGGCGATGGGGTGAAAAAAGACTCGTTGCGGTCTACTGCTTATTATCAGCAAGCGGCGCGTTTGGGACATTCGCAAGCCATGCTGACTTTGGGCTATCACTACGCTGCCACGCGTCCCGACTCGGCTGAATACTGGTATCAGAAAGCAGCCGATTTGCAGTTGCCCGAAGCACAATACAATCTGGCGCTGCTTTATTTCAGTCGCGGAAACGTTGCGCAGGGTTTACCATTCTTAGAAGCCGCCGCGCGTTTGCATTATGCCGAGGCGGAGAACAATTTAGGGAATCTTTATGCCGAGGGGCGTTATGTGGCGAAAGACCCTGTGCGTGCTTTTCAACTTTATAAACGGGCAGCAGAGCAACGACTTCCCGAGGCACAAAATAACTGTGGAAATATGCTCGAAGCAGGGGAGGGGACAGCTGCCAATCCTGCCAGTGCGTTGGAGTATTACGCCCGTGCAGCGGCGCAAAACTATGCCGAGGCGCAATACAATCTGGCGCGACTTTATGCCACGGGGACGGGAACAGCACAAGATTGGCAAAAAGCGGCCACATGGTTTGAACGTGCCGCTCAACAAGGCAAACCCGAAGCACAATATAACATCGGTATTCTCTACCTCCGCGGTCAAGGTGTTACGGCCGATGCGACAAAAGCTCACCACTATCTCCGCTTAGCCGCCCAGAGTTCCTCTCCTGTTGCCGCGGCTGCTCGCGCTCTTCTCCACTAATTTTGTTTTATTCAAGACTCAGCCCTATTTGAGTAAGGTATCAAATGGGGCTTTTCTTACACGCTATCAGCAAATGCTCATCCTCGCCGCAGGTGGTTGCAAACCAGTATTCGTCACCGCCTTCTTTTATTTTGAGCCGCTTGCGGAGTTCTGCCACAGAGGCGGGGAAGTTACGCACCGTTAAGTTGGCTTGGCGCACATCTCCCTTAAAAGCTTTTAGTTCTTGCTTGTTGAAATGGCTGTGGCGAACCACCTCGAAAGTTCTACCGGGGAAGTTTTCGATGTGTTTGTCAGAAGTATAGAGATGACTATTGGGATGGAATTTCTGCAAGCCGAAACGTACTGCCGGAAGTTTGTATGCTCCCGCTTTCAAGATGGCCGCATTGGGTTCGTAGAGATAGCGGAGGGGGGTGGAGGCATAAGCGGGTAGGGAGGTACTCTCTTCGTCAGCGCGAAAACTAAATGTTTCTTCATCACAACAAAAGATAGTGGGCGAAACCATTTGTTTTTGCTGCATATTGAGCACCAAGAGAAGATCCTTACATTCTCCGCGCTCCGCCACGATGTGCACTTCTTCCGTACGATCCAACTGGCTCATAGCGCGGTGAAGATCGAGCATGGGCGAAAGTTTCAGCATCACATAGTGTGCTTTCTCTCGAAAAAGCGGGAGCAGTTCTATAACGTTCGGTTCACAATCTTCTAATAGCACCGTTTTGCGCCCAGCAGCATCGCGGCGCGCAGGATCGAGAAACAGCAAATCAACAGTGCTCATCGTGTGCAACAGTTCTGTACCGTCGCCCGCTAAGCAATGAGCGTGTTCAAGCCCCAAGAGCGGGAAGTTGTGCGCTGCTATTTCTGCGAGCATTACATTGCGCTCAATGTAAGTGGCCTCTCGAAAATGTTTCGCCACGAAAGAGAAATCAACACCCAATCCGCCCGTGAGGTCTACCATCGTAGCGCCTTCGGGCAACAAGCGTTCCACTACTGCCGCTTTGTAGCGTGCCGCCTTTTCGCCCGAGCACTGCTCCAACGCCAAGCGTGGCGGATAGCGAAGTCCGTCCACCGCCGCCCACGATGGCACTTTCGTGCGCAGTCGTTGCCACCCCTCAATCTGTTGCAGGATGTAAGCCGTATCGAGGTCGTTGCGCCCACTGAGTTGTAAAGCCAGGCGGGCAACATCGTCCGTGCGGTGCTCTCGGATGTATCTTTCTTCTTTCATACTGCAAAAGTACAGCTTTTTGTTAGAGCATAAAAAGAGAAGCCTCTCAATGCAAGAGGTATCCGAACACTTCCCCTCATGGGAAGCTGGAGGGGGCTTCCTTTTCCCTCTTTTTCTCTCCCTTTCTCTTGAAAAGTCTTTCTAAATCGCTAAATTCGCGACATTAAAAAAATGTTCTCTCTATGAAGAAATCAGCACTTCTCCTTCTCTTCGTTTTTGCAGCTTGCACTGCTTGGGCGCAGGTGGCACGCGAAGAAATCTTTGCCGATACTCATCGCTCGGCAGCTAACTATTATGCCTATCCCACTCCGAATGCCAAACTGACACCAGCACCGAAGGGATACGAACCTGTTTATATCAGTGCGTATGCTCGTCACGGTTCGCGCTGGCTCATCCATCCAGAACAGTACACCAAGCCGCTGCAAGTCCTGAAGAAAGCTGCTGCGGCAGGAATGCTTACTCCTGCAGGGCAGCAGGCGCTTGTTGCAGTGGATAGCGTGTATCGCATGGCGAACAAACGCTTTGGCGAACTCACAGAAAAAGGTGCGCGCCAACATCGCGGTATTGCACAGCGCATGTACAAAAACTTCCCCACGGTTTTTGCTGATGGAGCGGTGGTAGATGCTCGCTCAACGGTTGTCATCCGCTGCATCCTCTCCATGGCTAATGAGTGTTTGCAGTTGCAAGCAGAGAATCCGCGTTTACGCATCAAAACGGATGCCAGCTATCACGATATGTACTATTTGAACGATGAAGACCAGCCTGCCATTCAACGTTTCCGCCATAGCGATGCTATTAAGGCAGCACTCACCAAGGCTTGGGAAGAAAATGTGAAGACAGATCATCTTATGAGCGTTCTCTTTCGCGATGCCGCTTATGTGCGCGATAGCGTGGATGTGGCTTCTTTCGCCAACAACCTCTTTTCCGTGACGGCTAATATGCAGAGTTGCGATACAAAGCTCGATCTCTATCGCTTTTTTACGCCAGAAGAGTGCTACGGCATTTGGAAATATAGAAATTTGGAGTGGAGCATTCGTTATGGCGATAATAGTCTCTCAAAGGGTGTGATGCCCTATTTGCAGAACAATCTCTTGCGCAATTTCTTAACCACGGCCGACAGTTGTTTGCAGAAGTCCGTACCTGGCGCAACGCTCCGGTTTGGCCATGAAGTGGTGGTTCTGCCGTTAGCTTGTTTGATGGAGCTTGGCGATTGTGGCAAACAGCAGGGAGGCGATGCCAATCTGTTGGCAGAAAAATGGCGCAATTATGACATTTTCCCGATGGCGTGCAACATTCAGTGGGTGTTCTATCGTAAAAAGAAAAGTAAAGATCTTCTCGTTAAAGTTTTACTCAATGAGCACGAGATGTCGCTCCCTGTTGCTACTACGCAAGCACCCTACTATCGGTGGGAAGATGTGAGAAAATACTATCAAGAAAAACTCTCACACTTCCAAATCCCTACCGAAAAATAGCATTTCCTAACGCCTGCAACATTTGTTGTAGGCGTTTTGTAAACAAACGGAATGAAAAAAATATAAAAAAGTTTTTTATATTTATTATTTCTTTGCTTATCTTTGCGCCCAACAGATTACAAAAACTACAATACAATACCATATTACTTAATCAATATTCAATTACATGAGGAAAATTACTTCACTCTTGATGTGCTCACTATTTTATGCAGTGGGTGCATTTGCACAAAACTGGACGCCGAACGTAAGTTCGTCCACTGCTACAATGAAAGTAGCAACAAGTCGTGCAACTTCGGTGACGGCTGCTACTGCTGGAACTGACAATGATCACTGGTACATCCTTACTCAGAAACGTAATGGCGAATCTGCTACTTATGATGCTGGTAACGGACAAACACTGAGGCGTCAATCTACAACTTACACCGCTAGCTACTTTAATACAAAGAAAGCATCTGAGAATACCAATTTCTTGGTACGCTTTATTACGACAGATAATGGTGCATACAATGTGCAGTTTGCCAATGGTCGCTATGTTACTTCTAATTTGACTTCTGGTGCAACTCCGGGAACTTATAAATTCTATGCTATCAGTGGCAATGATACTGGTGACTTTGGTTGGAATCTTTCTTCAAATGGTTCTGATTTTCAGAAAATTGTAGATAATAATGGTGCTGGTAATCCTTTAGCTTTTTGGAGCAATGGAGAAGTAAAAAATAAGGGCGGTAACAACGACTGGTTTGTCTATCCCGTTACTTTTGTAGAGGAAGCTCCTTTGACTATTACTTATAATGTAGTTTTCAATGGTGAAACAGTAGCTACGGGAACTTCAGTACAGTTCTCTGGTACTCCTGCCGCTTTGCCCGCTAGCTTGCAGAACGACTATTGCAGCTATACGCTCAGCAATGCAACAGTAGATGCTACACATACAACCATTACTGCTACTGCTACAAGCAATGCTCCTTTCCAATTCTCTGCTGATGCAGAACACGCTACTTGGTATTATCTCCAACTTCGTCCTGCAAGCAATAAGTCTTATTTGAGTGCTAATACTGAAGATAAGATGATGGGGCAAGCTGATAAATTCAATACAGCAGAATTCAAGTGGGCTTTTGTTGGTAATCCTTATGCAGTGAAGGTTATCAATAAAGCAAATGGTGATACTGCAGCTTTGGCATACGAAGGTGCAGTGAAAGTAGCTCGTCCTGGTAGCCCTATAAAGGTTGTTGCAGGTAGCTCTATGGCTTGGATGCTTTGCAAGAATGGTGATAAAGGTTTCACCCTTCGTTCAACTGAAAATGCTTCTTGCTATCTCCACAATCGTGTAGATGATGGTATCACAACGCTTTCTGCTTCAGAATGGGGCGGTGTAGCTTCTGATGAAGGTTCTACCTTCAAGGTGACAGAAGCTCCTCTTGAGGATGATTACAATACTCAACTGATTGCTGATTTCTCTAGCTGGTTTGATGTTGAAACAACTCCTACCCTTAATACTTATTTCACGCTTTCTACTTCAGACTACAATTCTCTTAAGGCTCAGTACACTACGCTGAAGACTACTTGCACAAGAGAAGAATACGAAGATTTCGTTGAGAATTTCTATCATGCTGTGAAATATCCCAAAACGGGTTACTACTTCTTGAAGAATACGGTAGGTGGCCAGTATGGATATCTCTATGGTGATGGCACGCAGTTTATCGGTAATGCCGCTAAACCTGCTGTGAATTCTGTTGTTCATCTTGAGGAGTATGAAAGTGAAGGATATCATTTCTATGCTATCAAAGTTCAAGGTCAGTATGTAGGTGCTGCTACTAATAGTACAATAGTTGTTCCGTCTAAAAACCCCACTTTCTTCTATGTTGATATTAAAAAACCTGGAGTGATTGCTCTTTCTGCTAATCCTGACGATGCTTTCTCTTATTTGCATGTAGCAAATACTCGTGGTTATGCTGTCGTGGGTTGGGATGCTCCTTCTCCTGCTTCTCAATGGACTGTAGAAGATGCAACCCACTTCGAAGTTTCTCTCAACGCTGTTAATGGCAAGAGCTATGCAACATTCTGCGCACCGTTCGGTGTAACTGTTGCTGATACTAAGGCTAATACGTTGAAGATGGATGCAAGCAAGAAGTTTGTTACTCTCAACGAAATCGCTGAAGTTCCTGCAAACACTGGTGTTCTCCTCGTGAACGAAACAGGTGCTACAACTGCTACCGTTACTATCAAGGATGACGCAACTGCAACAGTTTCCGACAATGCTTTGGTTGGTACGCTCGCTCCTCATGCAAAAGAAGCTGGTGACCTCTTCCTTGGCAACAACGAAGGTGTAGTTGGTTTCTACGATTGGGCTGGTACATCTCTGGTTGCTAACCGTGCATACATCCCCGCAGCTAAAGCAGCAGGTCTTCGCGCTCTGCTCTTCGATAACACTACAACAGGTGTGAACGCTGCAACGCTCAACAACGCTTCTCAGAAGGTCTTCGACCTCCAGGGTCGCCGCGTAGAGAAGGCTCAGAAAGGTCTCTATATCGTAAACGGCAAGAAGGTTGTTCTCTAATTTCTAAATCTTAACAACTAAATAAAACGAATACAAATGAAGAAGTATATCGTACCTGCCGTAAAGGCGATGAATCTCGAATTGGAGAATCTCATAGCAGATTCTATGGGCGCCAATGGAGGTGTAACGACTCCAGTAAATAGTGGTGGTTGGACACGTGAAGATATTTGGAACGCTTCCGACTGGTCAGAAGACGAGGAATAATCCTTTCATCTTTGAATAAATTGAGGGGAGAATCTCAGCACTTGTGAGATTCTCCCCTTTGTTGTATTTATAGCCTTCCCTTACTGTCTGTATCTCTGTATTGCAAGCGCGAAGGGAGTAACTCCTATATGGATAGGGGTGGCTGCTGTGCGACACCGCCGGTGTCGGAGAGTGGGTTTGTCTACCTTCCACGGGTTCGCCCTTTGGGCATCACCCCGCGGTTACGCATAGTGTGTCCCCTCTGGGGACAGTGGATGAGCACGTGATCCGCTCCTGTCCCCCTCTTCGTTTGCTTTACATCCCTATAGGATTAGTAATATCAATACGCAGGCCCAGCGCATTGATCAAGCGGAAAAACAATCCTACGCCAGGCTCTACCACTCCATTCTCAATCTTAGAAATATAAGACTTTGTTGTCCCTACACGCAGGGCAAGTTCGCTTTGTGACACTTTGGCTTCCTTGCGTGCTTGAAGAAGTAGTTGTGCTGCATAGAAAGCCTTAGCTTCTTCTTCGAAATGCAAGCGTTCAGGGCTGCCCTCTTTACCATATCGTGATTCTAATATGGCATCATAGTCTGTGATGTTATTCTTTTTCTGCATAGTATTGTTCTTTTATTTTTAATGCCTTTTCTATTTCCGTGCTCGGTGTCTTCTGTGTCTTTTTCTGAAATCCGTTGAACAACACAACTATTTGTCCATCATCAAAAATAAAAAAGACACGATAGATGTTCCCATTAAATTCCGTGCGCAATTCGAATAGGCCTTCTCGAATGAGTTTGACAAACTTTGTGGAAAGCCGCTCTTGAGTTTTCAGAAGCTGTAAGCCATAATCAATTTTTCGTCGCTCTCCTTCGCTTAGCTGTTCGATAAAGTCTAAAAAGTATCTTTTATAAACTCTTATCTTTCTGTTCATAGGGCAAAGATAAAAAGAAAGTTTCCATATAACGCAACTTTTTGTGGTTTATTAAGTATATAGGAAGAGAATTTTATTTGAAGATGAGTAGCAACTATACAGCTCCATTCTAGTCTCCGGCGGCGTCGCACTGCAAGCGTGGAGGGAGCATCACTTCCTCTCTCTAAGAAAAATAAACACACAAGAAGGACGCACTTCCCCATACTTTCCCCTCTCTTGATTGTGATCTCCGCCACAATAAGCGCGCCAGCTGACACAATAAGCCTCTCAGCTCACATCCTTATTGTATTTTCAAACACAATAAGGAAATCTACGCTAACCTTTCTTATATCTACACATCTCCTCCAGAAAAAGCTAAAAAAATCTTCAGAAGATTCTGAAGATTTTCAACATAATTGGTGTGATTTATTCTAATGTTCAAGACTTTCTTTGTACCAGCGATAGAGACGACTCACACCTTCTTCAATTTCCACGCGATGAGTCCAGCCAAGACTATGGAGCTTGTCAACATCAATTAGTTTTCGTGGCGTACCATTGGGCTTGGTTTCATCCCATACGATTTCACCCTGATATCCGACAGTATGAACAATGAGATCAGCAAGGGAACGGGTGGTGATTTCCTTACCTGTACCGATATTGATGTGGCAATTGCGGATTTCTCCCAAATCTGGAATAGCTCCACCTCGACCTTCACTGTTATCGCGGTTTACAGCGCCATCAGTGCGTGTTCCGTAAAAAACACTGGAGTATTTCTCCACACCAATAATATCCTTGAAATCAACATTTAGCAGTACATGGACACTGGCATCAGCCATATCTTCGCTCCAAAGAAACTCGCGGAGCGGACTCCCATCCCCCCATAGCGTGACACGATTGTCTTCGATGCCGTAGAAAGCCAATGCTTGAAGAATGCGCTCCTTAGAATCTTCACCGTCCACATTGCCCTCACCAATCTGTGCTCGTAGATTGTCCGTAGGATTTATAGGACGTTTGTTCATATCGGTGCGGATGGCGTCCCAATCGTTGTCATGGACGAGTCGGGCAAGGTAGATTTTTCGCATCATCGCTGGCATGACATGTGAGTTTTCCAGATGGAAGTTGTCATTAGGGCCGTAGAGATTTGTGGGCATAACAGCAATGTAGTTTGTACCATACTGCAAGTTGTAGCTCTCACACATTTTTAGCCCCGCTATTTTTGCAATGGCATATTCCTCATTGGTATATTCGAGCGGCGAAGTGAGCAGGCAGTTCTCCTTCATGGGCTGGGGAGCATTCTTTGGATAGATGCAGGTGGAGCCGAGAAAGAGGAGTTTTTGAACTTTGTGCGAGTAGGCACTACTGATGACATTGCACTGCATCTTCATGTTTTGCATGATGAAGTCTGCGCGATAAATCGAATTAGCCATGATGCCGCCCACGAAAGCTGCTGCAAGAACTACAGCATCTGGGCGTTCCTCATCGAAAAACTGCTCAACGGCGTATTGATCCGTCAAGTCGAGTTCTTGATGAGAACGTTTCACAAGGTTTGTATAACCACGCCGTAGGAGGTTTTCACAAATGGCCGACCCAACAAGTCCGTTGTGTCCGGCAACGTAAATTTTAGCTGTTTTCTCTAACATGTTTTACTTAACAATTCCCTTCTCCAAATATTCCACAAGATTTGTTCTGACTTGTTCGCTGGCTCGTTCTGCCGCCACTTTAGCCATGTCGCTATCAACCATAAGGTTGACGAGTTCTTCAAAACTGGTTTTATTCGGATTCCAACCTAATTTTGCTTTAGCCTTTGTCGGGTCGCCCCAAAGATTGACCACATCGGTCGGGCGGAAGAAGTCGGGCGACACTTCAATAAGCACTTCCCCCGTAGCCTTGTTGAGGCCTTTTTCATTGATACCTTCTCCATGAAATTCAAGTTCTATGCCCACACGCTTAAAAGCGTGGTAGCAAAATTCGCGTACGCTATGCTGAACCCCTGTAGCGATGACGAAGTCCTCGGGGACTTTGTTCTGCAGGATGAGCCACATACATTCCACATAGTCTTTGGCGTAGCCCCAATCGCGCAAGGAACTAAGATTTCCCAGGTAGAGCTTTTTCTGTTTCCCTTGCTTGATGCGTGCAGCAGCAAGGGTGATTTTGCGCGTCACGAAAGTTTCGCCACGGCGCTCGCTTTCGTGATTAAATAAGATTCCCGAACAACAGAACATACCATAAGCTTCGCGATATTCTCGAACAATCCAATAGCCGTAGAGCTTTGCAACAGCGTAGGGGCTATAAGGGTGGAACGGCGTATTCTCGTTTTGCGGCACTTCCTCCACTTTGCCGTAGAGTTCAGAAGTTGAAGCCTGATAGATGCGGCAACTGTCCGTCAGTCCCGTATTGCGAACAGCCTCGAGAATGCGCAAAACACCCGTAGCATCAATGTTGGCCGTGTATTCCGGAGAGTCGAAACTCACCTGCACATGACTTTGTGCCGCCAAGTTGTAGATTTCAGTGGGGCGCACCCTACCAATGACTCCCATAAGACTCATAGAGTCGCCTAAATCGGCATAGTGGAGATGAAAGTGCGGATGTCCTTCAAGATGGGCAATGCGCTCACGAAAGTCCACAGAAGAACGGCGAATGATGCCGTGCACTTCGTAATCTTTTTCTAAAAGAAATTCGGAGAGATAAGAACCATCTTGTCCTGTTATACCCGTGATGAGTGCGATGTTTTTTGCCATATTTTCTTAATGTGCTAATAAGTAAAAATACCCATAAAATTCTCTTATATCTTATAGAGAGATTACAAAAGTAGGAAAAATTGTCAGACGGGTACATTATTTTTATTACGAAAGGGAGGAAACTACTACAACACTATCATGCTACATCACAAAATTTCTGTATAAACCCGAGAGAAAGCGAGCCAATTCCAGCGAAAGTCCTTATCTTCGCCCTATATCATCAAAACATCATTCAGCATGACACTATTTAGCAAAATCGTAGCAGGCGAAATTCCCTCCTATCGCTGTGCAGAAAATGAAGAATTCTATGCTTTCTTAGACATCAGTCCGCTCTCACAAGGTCATACCCTCGTCATCCCCAAACGCGAAGAGGATTATTTCTTCGATCTCACCGACGATGAACTGAGCCGCATGATAGTATTCACGAAACGCGTAGCTCGCGCCATCAAAACGGCCTTCCCCTGCATCAAAGTGGGTATGGCGGTTCTGGGACTGGAAGTGAACCACGCCCACATCCACCTCGTCCCGATGCAAACAGAAGGCGACATGGATTTCCGCAAGGAGAAACTCCATCTCTCCGCCGAGGAAATGCAGCAAACAGCCCACAAGATTCTCACCGCTTTCGAGGCCGAAAAGTAAATTTTAGTCCCCTCATTTGGTAGAATCCCCAACTTTTTCTATTTTTGCAACGCAAAGTTCACTCACCGACCTTTGCGCCGGACTTGTAGCTCAGTTGGTTAGAGCAACAGACTCATAATCTGGAGGTCCTAGGTTCAAGCCCTAGCTGGTCCACACAAAGAAGAAATCAGTGATTTAGAAACTATCTAAGTCACTGATTTTTTCCTTTTTGTGAAATTGCAATATCTGTTTATCAGTACGCATTAGAACTTCAGTTTCTAACGATGATTTTTGTTTTTTATAGGCATAATTTGTGTGAGAAGCATTGTTTTATTTTAACTTTGCGACAGAAACACTTAAGAATATGATAAAGACGATTTTACGAGGCTCTGGAATGATTAGGGCTGTGGTTATTCTGATGCTGGGAGTTATCAGCATCTCTGAGGTTTCGGCTCAAACGGCAAAGAAGGATACGATTCCGAGTGCGCTGATGTATCGCATTTCGGGAAATGGACTTACTGCGCCATCGTATATCTTCGGGTCTGTGCACACCGTGCCCCACGAGTTTGTGAGTCGTAGCCAAAAGTTTATGGAGATTGCGCACAACGTGCAGCGCATCGTCACGGAAATCGACCATCGCCAAAGCAAGCTGTACAACGATTCAAACATGGCGTCTGCCAAAGCTCTCTCCGAGCAGATTCTCCCTTATATCATGCTCCCCGCAGATAGCCAAATGCAGGTCATAGCCCCCGCAAAATTCCATACCGTTGATTCGCTCTTACACCGCTATCATCTGGTGAAATTTCTCGTACCTACCGACACTTGTTGGTGGCACTACGAACCAGGAGTGTTTGCTGCATCAGCGGTGCAACTGGCGATGGAGATGTATGCCATTTTAGGACAAGAATACATTGGGGTGAAAACGGGGCAGAAATCAGTCATGATAGATGAATATATGAACGTATTGGCCGATTCTCTTCACAAGGACTACGCTCAGTTGGAGTCGCTCGAATATCAGAAAAGTCTGCTCCCTCAGATTATGATTGACTTCCGGAAAGTGAAAATTGATTCCACCTTTATCAACAAGATGCACCGTGGTCTTGCCAATCTCGGCCCTATCGCCAATAGAGCTAATATGCTGTATGAAGTCATGACATCGCTGGACGGGATGATGGTATATGCACATCAAATGCTCAAGGCATATATGAGTCAAGACGGGCAGCGCACAGCTCAAGTCATGGCAGCTACCGACAAGCAAGCCTTTCAGCAAATGGGGCAGCAGATTGCGCTCACAGAACGCAACGATCGCTGGATGAAAGTGATGCCCTCCATGATGAAGGAGAAATCGAACCTCTTCGTGGTTGGCCTCCTCCACCTCACCTACACAGATGCAGGCCCTGGCATTGTGGAAATGCTCAAGAAAGCTGGCTATACCATAGAGCCTGTCCGTATCTAAGAGCAAAAAAGAAAATAGAGAAAACGAACATAACATATAGTTTTACATAATAAGACATAACAATGAAAGATTTAAAAGGAACTAAGACAGAGAAGAACCTGGAAACCGCGTTTGCAGGTGAGAGCATGGCTCGCAACAAGTATTCTTTCTATGCTTCAAAGGCAAAGAAAGATGGTTTTGAACAAATTGCAGCTCTCTTTGAAGAGACAGCTCAAAACGAGAAGGAACACGCCAAAATGTGGTTTAAATACCTTCATGGTGGCAACATAGGCACTACCAGCGAAAACCTCGAGGATGCTGCAGCGGGCGAGAACTACGAATGGACAGATATGTACGCCACTATGGCGAAGGAAGCACGCGAAGAAGGCTTCACAGAGATTGCTGCTAAATTCGAACTCGTAGCAGCCATTGAGAAGCACCACGAAGAGCGCTACCGCAAGCTCCTCGAAAATATCGAGGAAGGCATCGTGTTTAGCCGCGACGGTGACCGCATCTGGAAGTGCCGCAACTGTGGCCACATCGTGATTGGTCCGAAAGCGCCTCAGGTTTGCCCAACCTGCAACCATCCGCAGAGCTACTTCGAGATTAACGCTGAAAACTATTAATAAACTGAGGTAACCGCTCCGTTTGTATGCCGACCAACTTTATGAGGTCGGCCGCAAACTGAGCACAGACCTTTCGCAACTTAGTTTTCAAAACTAAACATTTAAGGCTGTCATTTTGATGCTCTCCTGCATCGGTGACAGCCTTCTTTTGTAGATAAAAATGCTTAGATTCTTCTTCTTATAGCTCCGTTTGTATCAGACTTTCTTTTTTCTGTTGTCACACATTGAGTAGGAAGATTATGGGCGTGACAACAGTGTGACAACAAAAAATGTTGTCACTCAATTAAAGCTATTGTTTATCAACGCTTTCTCTCCTGCGTGACAATGTGACAACAAAAACTGCGTTTTTCTTGGACGAGAGAGAGGAGATATTCCCTCCACGCTTGCAATGCGATGCACTGCACTCACCTCTGCTCGTCTGAGTTGCTCTCGAGAAAGCAGTGTATAAAAAAGCGGCGAGCGCAGTTGTCTCCGATGGAGATATCGTGCGTTCGCCGCTTGTGGGGGATTTGCGGATTAAGCAATTAGGCAATAGAGATCTTTATGATTTCGAGTTGGATGATGCCTTGTGGAATTTTTACCTCAACAATGTCGCCCACTTTGTGGCCGAGCAATCCTTGAGCAATCGGTGTGCGACTGCTGATTTTACCTTCGCGCAGGTTGGCCTCGCTTTCGCTCACGATGGTGTACTTCATCGTCATACCGTTCTTCACGTTTTTCATTTCCACGGTAGAGAGAATCTGCACAGTCTCGTTGCTGAGCTTGCTGGTGTCAATGATCTTTGCGTGTGCAATAGTTTCCTTTAGTTGGTTAATCTTCATTTCGAGCATAGCTTGAGCTTCTTTTGCAGCATCGTATTCGCTATTCTCACTCAGATCGCCTTTGTCGCGCGCTTCTGCAATCGCTGCAGAGGCTGCGGGGCGGTCGATTCGTTCCATGTGACGAATCTGAGCTACAATCTTATCGTAGCCCTCTTGGGTCATGTAAGCCATTGTTATTTGTTGTTATTAGTTGTTCAACAATAGTACAAAAACAAAAGAACTCTCGCTTTAGACAAGTGAGAATCCTTTACATCCTGTATGTTATTTTTCGTTTCTGTTGGCAAAGGTAGGCTTTTAATTCAGACATACCAAATTTTTCCTGTTTTTTAACCCTATAGCGCAGATGCCAAGAGAAACGTTGTCTATTGTTCGAAGCCAATTTCTTCTAAGATAGTCAAAGCTTGTCGGGCAGCGGCACCACCCAGTTTGACCGCATGGCGGAGGTGAGGGAGAGCTTCCTGGTTGTGACCTTGGCGATGGAGGAGCTGCCCGATTTTGAGTTCTGCCTCGAGCAATCCTCGGGAGGCGGCCATATCGTACCAAGTGCGCGCTTCATCAGGTTTTTCAAATTCGAGCATCTCTCCTATATAATAAGGCGCGTAGAGATCGCCTTTATCGGAAGCTTTTTTGAAATATTTGATAGCTTTCTTGGGCGAAGCCTCCACACCGCGCCCCGAGCGATAGAGCAGGGCGAGATTGAACATTCCCAACGCGTGTCCCTTGTCTGCCGCCCGCTCGTAGTATTTAGCCGCCAGCGGATAGTTGCGCGGTTGTCCCTGTCCTTGTTCGGCCATCATCCCGAGGCGAATCAGCGCGCTGAGGTTGCCTTTCTTCGCCGCACGCTCGTACCAAGTGAGTGCCGTTGCGTAGTTGGCTTGTGTGGGGAGTTCGAGCGAAAGCATGTTAGCTAAGTCCACTTGTGCCTCGACGAGTCCTTGTTTAGCAGCCAAGGATAGGAAGTAAATGGCTTCTTTCAGCGTGGGCTCAAAGCGGTCTTCTCCCTCAGCAGGAGTAATCATGAGATCAAACTCGCGATAGCGATTGCCCAGTTCTCTTTGTGCTTCAGCATCACCAGCCAATGCCTTGTTGCGTAAGTATTCTTCGTTGTTCATTATTTTTCTTTTATCTGCGAAATTACGTATTTCTGTTGGATTTTTCTGCTTTTAGCTTCTCTTTTGTATAGTGCTCTTGTCATTTCAAGTAGTTAAAACTTTGCAAAAAGTTGGTATGTTTTAAGAAACGTATTATATTTGTCCGTCTTATGCGAAAGAAGAGTATCTTCAGGATACGCATTTTGCTGCATTTTGTATATCAAGATTACAAATAGAGACTTAAATAAATTGTTAAACTCAAAAAACTGTTACGTAATGAAGAAGATTTCTTACCTTTTTTCATTATTACTTCTATCTCTGATAGGAGTAAATGCGTATGCCCAGAAGTACAGTCTTGGCGAACAGCTGTCGGCAATCCCGACAGATGGTAGCAAGGTTGTTATCCAGAATGTTGGGCATAGCAAGTATTGGAATGGCGATGCGGATCTGACCGCCCAAGTGGGCGACGAGAGCCTCGTCATTTTCGAACCCACGGGCGAAGAAGTGAATGGTGAGCCCACCTATCGCTTCAAGCAAGTATCTACCGGCAAGTACATTCAGAATGTAATCCTTGATGGTGGTATGGACACTCAGGATAAGGGTGGTGCATGGATTCCTTACACTTCTAATCCTTCTGATGCTCTTGTCTTCACAGCAATGGCTGCTGAACAAAACAGTACCGACTTCCGTAAGAAGGTGACTGGTAAGTTTGTTGAAGGTGGTTTTGTGTTTGCTTCAACTTACACATACCTGAACAACAACAACCTGACAGCTACTTACATCGAGGCTGAGCACGTACATCCTTACCTCGCTCCTTGGACGGGTGGTACAGAATGGCTCATCTTCTCTGTGTCTGAAGCTCATGGTGCAGAATATATCGGCAATGCCATCAATATGTTCTATCCCAATGGCGAGCCCACTACGGATCAGTATTCTGTAGGTACTCTCCCTGGTCAGATCTCTCAAGCAACATTGGATGCTGCTAAGGCTGCATTCCAGGCTGCTGTTGCAGCTCAGGCTAACCCTGCTCTGACGGATGCTGAGGCTGAAACTCTCGTTCAGAACCTCAAATCTACTGCTGAAGCTCTGAAGAATACGAACCCAGTAACTGCTGGTTACTACTATCTGAACGATAGCCGTGCTACAGCAAGCCATGCTTACGACAATGGTTCTAAACTGATGATCAAGAGCGGTGTGACTCATGAATCTCCCGCTACTGTTAACGATGTTGCTTACATCTTCCAGTTCATCCCAACAGGTGAGGAAGGTAAGTTCTATATCAAGAACTTCGGTACAAGCAACTATGTGAAGTATACGGGTGCTAATACAGCTTATGCAACTTCTTCTGATCAGTTCGCTTGGACTGTATCTAAGAGTACATTCAGCAGCAATACATTCAATATTGGTAAGACGGAGAGCGATGGTCTTTGGAATACATACACAAGCCAGGGCTTCATCTCTCAGTGGAACCAAAAGAACGATCCAGGTGATGCTTTCGTATTCACTCCGGTTCCCGAATCTGAGATTACAGCTCTTGTAAGCCAGGTGGCTCAGAACAAGCTCAATGTGGCTCTTAACGGTGTCTATGAAAAGGCGTCTGTTCTCAATTCAGAGTGCCGCGTTTATACTTGTGATGTTCCCAACAGAACAGCAGAAGGTTATGTAACTTTCGACGAAGCTGGTCTTGTTACTGACGCAGCTCAGTTCTCTTCTAATGCTAAGCAAGGCAACGAAGGTTCTTTCGAAGGTCTTATCGACAACGTTGCAGGTCCTAAGGGTGCTTCTGGTAACAACTGGTATTTCCACTCTGCATGGCAGGGCGCTATCCGTGAGAACCACTATCTGCAGGTGAACCTCAACGATGCTGTTCAGAAACCTCTCTTCCAGTTTGCTAAGCGTTACAACGCAAATGGCGTGAACGACCTCCAGCTCTTCCGCTTGCTCGCAACTAACGATACAACTGGTACTTGGGCTGACGAAGGCCTCTATGGTGTTAACTACACGCAGAATGCTATTATCGGTAGCGACACGCTGAAGAATGGCGCAGCTATGGTTGCTCCAACTCTCTCTCAACCTTATAAGTTCTTCCGCATTGTCTGCCTCAACTCAACGGGTAATCAGCAGCTCAATGGCTTCAAGTTCTTCCACATTGGTGAGTTCCGTGTCTACAACAACGCACAGCTCGACGCAGCTCGCTCTACAATTTCTCAGGTGCCTGCAGCTGATGTTGCAGCATTCGAAACTGCTCTTGCTGACGCTCGTCGCGAGTTGAACAATAAGGCTGCTACGCAAGCTACTATCGACGCTCTGACTCAGGCTTACGACAAGGTGAAGGCTGCTCTGCCCGATCCTTCTACTGTTAGATCTCTGCTCAACGCACTGAAGACTCAGCTCACTAAGCTTCCGTTCTCTGATACTCCTTCTGTTGGTTTCTTCCCCACAAGCGCTAAGACAGCTGCTCAGACTGTTGTAGACGAGGTTTCTACTCTCGCAAACAACAAGCCTAATGCAAACGACTGGACAGTTGCTGAACTTCAGGCAGCTCAAGCTAAGTTGGCTGAAGCTAAGAAGACACTCGAAGCTAAGATGGTTCTCCCAACAGCTGGTAAGATCTACACTATCCGCACTGCAACAAGCAGCACTGCTGACGGTCGTGCCGCTAACGCTCCTGTTTACGCTGTGAACAATGGCTTCGGTACTGGTATTCGCTATATGGCTCCTAACCAGTCTGGCGCTGACTCTGTGAAGGTAGACGATCACTATGGTTACAATTGGCTTGTTGAAAGCGTTGATGCTGCTAACCAGACTGTACGTCTGAAGAATATGGGTACTGGTCGCTACATGGATCTCCAGAACCAGTTGAACGCAAATGTTACCCTCTCTGACACTGCTCGCGACATCCAGCTCTCTTCTGCTTACGATGTTAACTCTGGCGCAATGAACATCAAGGTGGGTACTGACAAGTATCTCAACACTGGTGCTGCTGGTCGTATCGTAGCTTACAACGGTGATATCAAGGCAGGTTTGAACAATGGTGCATTCACTATGGCTGAATCTGCTCTCAGCACTGACGGTACTTTCGTAGCTGTTACTAAGGGTAAGGGTCAAATCATCACTATGCCGTTCGATATCGATGGCTTCTATGGTAATGGTAAGGCATACTCATTCTTGGGTCTCCACGCTACTGGCACTGACACTGTTCTTGCATTCCAGGAAATCTCTGGCACAATCCCCGCAGGTACTCCTGTTTACTATGTAGCTGATGCTAACGAAAATGAAGTTAACGTAGGTGTAACGCTCACTGGCGGTCAACCGACATTCGCTTTCGAAGGTAAGACTAACAACGGTATGATTGGTACTGTAGATGGTACGAAGATCACTAAGTTCACTTCTCTGAACTTCTACTCTGCAACTCTCTCTCCCGTACGTGCTTCTAACCCCGAATACATGAGAAATGTAGGCGCTAACAGCGGTTACTTCTCTGGCTTGGCAATGACTACTGAAGCTGGCGACCTCCAGGTGGCTCTGCCCAACAATGTTACTGCTCAGGAGCTTCTCAATGAGAACCTCTCAACGGGTATCGGCCTCGTAGTGGAAGGCAACAAGGCTAACGTTGTTTACGACCTCCAGGGTCGTCGCGTACAGAACGTGAAGTCTGGCCTCTATATCATCAACGGTAAGAAGGTTTTGGTAAAGTAATCAAATCATTTCTTCAATAATTCTCAAGGGCTGTCTCCGACAAAAGGAGGCAGCCCTTTTTTGTGTCTGTATGAATCCACTCACTGAAGACTGTCCCTTTCTTTATTCTAAGCGTCTTTTCTCACATCCCCTTTGAATGTATACATACTGCTTCAAAGCCGTTAAAAAACGCGTCTGTTGTGCCTTAAAATACTATAAGGAAGCTGACTGGTAGCCTTATTGCGTCAGCTGATACAATAAGGCTGTCAGCCGACATCTTTATTGTATCTACGCTCCCAAAGCATCGAGGCATAGAGACGTGTAATTCTTAGTAGAGCAGTATCCTCCTTTTTACCCTTAAACCTTTGTCGTTACTTAGGAAAAATCGTATATTTGTAACCTATATGAGACAAGATAAAAACAAAGCATAATATATGGAAGAAATCGAACAGAACGGCTCCAATTATTCCGCCTCCAATATCCAAGTTCTTGAAGGTTTGGAAGCGGTACGCAAGCGCCCTGCCATGTACATTGGTGATACAGGTGAACGAGGCTTACACCATCTGGTTTACGAAACGGTGGACAACTCTATCGACGAAGCCCTTGCTGGCTATTGTACTCACATTGAAGTAACAATTTGTGAGGATAATTCTATCGTTGTGCAAGATAATGGTCGCGGTATTCCCGTAGATATGCACCCCAAAGAGCATCGTTCTGCCCTCGAGGTTGTTATGACCGTGCTCCATGCCGGTGGTAAGTTCGACAAAGGTTCCTATAAAGTCAGTGGCGGTCTTCACGGTGTTGGTGTGAGCTGCGTTAACGCTCTCTCCACTCACATGAAGTCGCAAGTGTTCCGTGATGGTAAAATCTACCAGCAGGAATACGAAAAAGGAAAACCACTCTACAGTGTAAAGGTGGTGGGTGAAACCGAACTGAGAGGTACTCGCCAGCAGTTCTGGCCGGATGATACGGTGTTCTCTACCACGACTTACAACTACGATACTCTTTCCAACCGTATGCGTGAGTTGGCCTACCTCAATGCAGGCTTAAAAATCACGCTGACCGATCTCCGCAAGGACGATGAAGGAAACATCCGCCAGCAAGAGTTCTTCAGTGAGCAAGGTCTGCCGGAGTTTGTTCGCTATCTGGACAGCAGTCGCTCACATCTCTTCGATGATGTCATCCATATCTCAACCAACAAAAATGGCTTGCCCATCGATGTGGCTGTGATGTACAACACAGGATATTCTGAAAATATCCATTCCTATGTCAACAATATCAATACGATAGAAGGTGGTACTCACCTGACAGGTTTCCGCCAAGCGCTCACGCGTGTGCTTAAAAACTACGCTGAACAGACAGCAGCAAAGCAGATAGAGAAAGCTAAAATCGAAATCAGTGGCGAAGACTTCCGCGAGGGTCTCACTGCTGTCATCAGTGTCAAAGTGGCCGAACCTCAGTTTGAGGGGCAAACTAAGACGCGTCTTGGCAACAGTGAAGTGACAGGTGCCGTCAATCAAGCAGTGGGTGAGGCTTTCACCAATTATTTGGAGGAACATCCTAAGGAGGCAAAGCTCATTGTCGACAAAGTGATTCTGGCAGCAACAGCCCGCATCGCTGCGCGAAAGGCACGCGAGAGTGTGCAGCGCAAGAGTCCGCTCACGGGTGGCGGTTTACCAGGTAAGTTGGCCGACTGCTCTAGCAAAGATGCTGCAGAATGCGAACTTTTCCTTGTCGAGGGTGACTCTGCAGGTGGTTCTGCCAAGCAGGGACGCAGTCGTCGCACGCAAGCCATTCTGCCGCTCCGTGGTAAGATTCTCAACGTAGAGAAAGCCATGTGGCACAAAGCTTTCGAGAGCGATGAGGTTAATAATATCATTCAGGCCATGGGCGTTCGCTTCGGTCTGGACGGTGAAAGTAAAGAAGCCAATATCGAGAAATTGCGCTATCACAAGGTTATCATCATGGCCGATGCCGATGTCGATGGTCAGCACATCGCAACGCTCATCATGACTCTCTTCTATCGCTATATGCCACAACTCATTGAGGACGGTTATCTTTACATTGCCATGCCGCCCCTCTATCGTTGCAAAAGTAAGAAGGGAAACCACGAAGAATATTGCTATAATGAACAAGCACGCTTGCAGTTTATCAAAGACTACGGTGAAGGATCAGAAGACAATATCGTGACGCAGCGCTACAAAGGTTTGGGTGAAATGAATCCCAGTCAACTCTGGGAAACCACCATGAACCCCGAAACGCGCCTTCTCAAGCAAGTAACGCTCGAAAACGCTACCAACGCCGATTTCACCTTCTCCATGCTCATGGGTGAAGATGTTGGGCCTCGTCGCGAGTTTATTGAGCGAAATGCTACATATGCCAATATTGATGCATAGACTTTACAAAAATATAGGTAAATCTTGAGAAATAATTGAGCAGACGCTTGGTAGTTTTGGATTTAACCTATATCTTTGCGTCAACAATAAGGAAAAGAGAGCAAAAGACTCTCCTTCCGAGGATCATGATAATAACACTCATCTATTATAGTATTTATCATCTCCGCTGTCTCTTCAGATGCGAATCTCAAGTACAGTAAATTTTGTAAAGTTTTAATAATACCATCTAGAGGCTCTCCGTATGCGAATACCGAGAGCCTCGAACTTTTTCTATATTTTATGTATCTTTGCGGAATGATGACAGATCGAGAAAAAGCATTATCGGGGCAGTGGTATAATCCCGCTGCCGATCCCGAACTCCGGCAGCAAATGAAGCGTACGCAAGCTTTGCTCTACGATTACAACCGCCTCCACCCGTCCGATAGCGAGGGGCGCGATGCGCTCATCCGTCAGATTCTGGGGCAGGTGGGCGAGGAGTGCTGCATTCTCCAACCTTTCCTTTGCGATTATGGCGTGAATATCAGCGTAGGTCATCATTTTTTTATGAACAAAGGTTGCCAAATCCTCGATGGCGGGCATGTAACTTTCGGCAATAATGTTTTCGTCGGTCCTATGTGTGGTTTTCATACAGCGATTCATCCCTTCGATGTTGAGCAGCGCAATCGTGGCGAAGAGCGTGCCGAGTCCATCCGTGTGGGCAATAATGTATGGATTGGAGCGCAGGTTTGTGTGCTTCCGGGCGTCATCATTGGCGACAATTCTGTCATAGGTGCAGGCAGTGTTGTTTCGCGCGATATTCCCGCCGGCGTTGTTGCCGCCGGCAATCCTTGTCGAGTACTCCGAAAACTCTAATCTTCAATCTCCCTTACTGATAATAGGCGTTTGCGCCGTAACGCGCTTCGTTTTTCCCGTAAAGTGTTCCACGTGCAGGCAGATGATAGCCGTACGGTGAAGGCTCTTTTCTATGTATTTATAACCCACAATCCTGTCGTTCGGGCTGAGCTTATCCACGAAAAGCCGCATAGCTTGCCGCCTCCGCTCTTCATCCTTCACAATCTCCGCCCTACACGTCAGCACAAGACTCCTGTAAGCCTCCGTAAACTTATTGGACACAACGTGGCAGTCCTTCCCGATGATCGTATACGTCACGCGCGGTTCCCGCTCTATACATCTCAATTTCCGCCCCTCTGGCGCACAGTGCAGATACACCACATCCTCACTTTCGTCATAAACATAGTTGAGCGGAACGCCATACCCACCGCCATCTTCAGCCTGCATCGCCAAAAATCCGAAGTCAGCATCCTTGAGCAACTCCAGCGCACTCTCTTCATCCAGCAACCTATCCTGTCGCCGCACTCCAGAATTATCGTACTTCATTATTCTTTCTTTCGTTTTATACAAGCAAAGATACACCAACTCCCACAGTTCTGTTGCTTGATTTTATAAGTTTTTCTTCAGATCTCCGTTTGTCCTTTTCTCACAGTATTCGCATTTTCTTTAACCCATAGAGAACGATTCCCCAAAAGAGAATCCATCCACCTATCAACTCAATATTTGTGAGTGTATCTGATGAGTCGAAGCAGAATATTAACGAGAAAATCATTGCAAAAGCCACGAATATCAGCACAATAAATCTTCCTACTATCTTCATCTTTCTTTATTTAACGTGAGTTCGACGAATTATAAGTGTCTATAAATTTGGTGATTAGCGAAATTTGTTGTAACTTTAAAGAACTAATATACAAACAGTTACAAACAAAAAATCGCTATGATCACCGAGAACAAAATTACAGAAATCTTTTGTATGGCAGACGACTTCTGCAAGTTATTTGATGCTATAACAGCAAAATATACGCTAAAACCTACTGGAAAAAGAAAATATCATCGAAGTTCTACAATGTCAAAGGCAGAAGTCATGCTGATAATGATTCTTTTCCACACTTCCGGTTATCGCTGCTTTAAACATTTCTATCTTGAAAAAGTATGTAAGCATCTTCGCCATCTGTTTCCTAAAGTTGTTTCTTATAACCGTTTAGTAGAATTGGAAAGGGAGGTAGTCATACCCTTAACCTTGTTTATCAAGAAGGTCCTCTTGGGAAAATGCACGAGCATAAACTTCGTTGACAGCACACCACTGCGTGTCTGCAAAAACCAAAGAATACATATTCACAAAGTTTTCAAAGGCATAGCCCAAAGAGGAAAATGCTCTATGGGGTGGTTCTTCGGTTTCAAATTGCATTTGATTTGTAATGAGAAAGGAGAGCTTCTCAACTTTATGATAACGCCGGGAGATATTGATGACCGTAAACCTTTGGAGTATCAAGCTTTTGTAGAGTTTATACATGGTAAGCTGGTCGGTGACAAGGGGTACATCAGTAAGAACCTCTTTCAAAGGCTTTTCGTTGACGGAATACAACTTATTACCAAATTGAAAAGTAACATGAAAGGAGCTTTAATGAGCGTTTCAGACAGACTTTTACTCAGAAAAAGAGCCATTATAGAAACGGTGAATGATGAACTTAAGAACATTGCACAAGTGGAGCACTCCAGACATAGATGCTTTGACAATTTCATCGTCAACTTATTAGGGGCAATTGCTGCCTATTGTCTGTTTCCAAAGAAGCCGTGTATCAATGTACAAAGGACTATTGATACACAGCTTGCATTGTTCTGAATTCGTCGAACTCACGTTATATTAAAGGAGTAGTATCTAATTCTATTTTGAGTAGTATGTTACTCTTCTACAATCACAGAGAGGAGTATTTATATTTTTACAATATAATAATGAGTAAAAAAGTGAGAATAATTTGTTTATTTCATATGAAAACAGTATATTTGCCAAATAAAGACAAATCAACTATTGACAAATATGCTGTTTGCTGATAAATTGAAAGAATTAAGAGAAAAGAAGCAATTACTTCAAAGGCAATTGGCTTCTGCATTGGAGATAGATACTCCTATGTATAGCCGTATTGAAAGAGGGGAGAGAAAAGCCAAAAGAGAGCAAGTCATTTTATTGGCAAAGTTGCTTGGCACAAACGAAAAAGAACTTTTGCAATTATGGCTTGCAGATAAGGTCTATGATGTTTTAGCAGAAGAAGATTGTGCTGATGGAGTAATAAATATGGTTGCAGAAAATATACGTGAATATGGAAAATAATATTCAAGATTTTATTAATAAGGTTATTGAAGATGATTGTCTGAAAGTTATGCCTAATATTCCAGACAAATCTGTAGATATGATTTTGTGTGATTTACCCTATGGTACAACACAAAATAAGTGGGATTCTGTTATTGACTTAAATAAGCTTTGGCAACAATATATGCGTATAATAAAAGATAATGGTGCTATTGTCCTGACAGCACAAGGTCTTTTTACTGCAAAACTGATTTTAAGCAATGAGGATTGGTTCAAATATAAAATAGTTTGGATAAAATCAAAATCAACGAATTTCTTAAATGCCAAGAAACAGCCTTTGCGAAAACATGAAGATATTTGTGTGTTTTATAAACAGCAACCCACATATAATCCTCAAATGACAAAGGGAGAGAGTTATGATAAGGGTATTCGTAAAAATCAATATACAGGAAGTTATGGAGATTTTAAGCCACAGCATGTTCAAAGTAATGGCATGCGCTATCCAAATGACGTTCTGTTTATGGACGATAATGAATTGCCAATAGAAGACTTTTTGTATGTTAAAACGGCAGAGTCAGAAGGACCAGTGTATCATCCTACCCAAAAGCCCATTGAATTGGGACGATACTTAATAAGAACTTTCTCTAATCCTGGGGATATTATTCTTGATAATGCTTGTGGTAGTGGCAGTTTCTTAGTTGCGGCAGCAATGGAGCATAGAAAGTATATCGGAATCGAAAAAAATCAGAATGTAATGCTTCATAAGGTCAAAGCAATAGACTACATCCAAGTATGTGCTGATCGTCTTGCAGAGGTTACGGCAAGGCAGCACGATGAAAAACAGCCTGTTCTACAAGGTTTATTTGATAACAAAGTATATGCTTCAGCAGTTAAATAGCAGTCATGGTGAAACTTGATATAAAGAGAAATGAGAGAGATTGGGCAGGACAGTTGATTAGTTGGATAAAATCAGCTATTGACAGAAAGACTACTATTTTTCAAGATGCAACTAATGATACAGGTGTAAAAATGAAATCGGGAAGAACTAAATTTCCTGATATTCTTCTTTTCATTGATAAGACTTCTGGTGTAATATTCAATGGCTGGGAATTGAAGTTTCCAGATACTGCCGTTGACGATACCATTATGTTGGAGAATGCGCTGGAAAAGGCGCATAAGCTACACTCTGATTCCTTTGTTACATGGAATGGTGCTGAAGCTATCATTTGGCATATAAACGATGAAGAATATACACTTGATGGGCTATCAAAGTTAAAAGTTTATCCAAAGGTTTCAACTATCAATAGTCGTGAGGATTTAGCTGATCCTGTAAAGTTTGCACAGCACGAACCATTATTGAAAGAACGTACAGAGGAAATCCTGCATGATTTAGATTCTTTGTACCGTAATGGCGCTTTGAAACCTGCGCTTGATATTTCTAAAAATATCATTTCTGCTGTACGAGAAGCATCTACTACCATTATTCCACAATTTCAAGAGGCGATAATTCAGGAGAAGGGTAGTAATCGTGCGTTTAGAGATGAATTTAATAAATGGAAAATTTATGAAAGTTCCACTTTGAAGATTTTAGAATCTTCATCAAGAAAGAAGGAGTATGTCATACCAGAACAGGTGTTGGCAAAGTTTACTTTTTACAACTTGATAGGAAAGGCCATTTTCTATTTGACGCTTTGCGAGAACTTAAGTGGAGAGTTGGAACCGATTACTTTTGATGAAAATGAGTCTAGTAAAGATTTATTGAATAGCTATTTTGACAAAGCAAAGAAGATAGATTATCAAGCTATCTTTAGACCATATTTTACAGATAGTATAGAATATTCTGTTTTGGTCGATAAAGCAATTTATGCTCTATTGGAAGTGCTGACCACTTTTGATTTCAAAGTGTTGCCAACAGAAGTTATTGGACATATATTGGAAAACCTTGTGCCTGATGATGAGAAGCAGAAGTTTGGACAATACTTTACTAATGAAGTCTTGGCAAAACTTGTGGCTTTCCCTGTTATTAAGACCAATAAGGACGTATTGTTCGACCCAACTTGTGGGACAGGTACTTTCCTAAGCTCTTTTTATGAGATTTTACAAGCTTTAGGAACAAAAGATCATGAGAAACTACTAAGGCAGATATGGGGTAATGATGTTTCTCATTTCCCTGCAATTTTATCTGTTGTCAACTTATATAAGCAAGATGTAGTGGCTACAGACAACTTCCCTCGTGTTATGCGTAATGATTTCTTTAATTTGGAAGTTGGAGAAAAGGTAGTTTTTCCTGATTCGCATGACCATAATAAGCATATTGATGTACCTCTACCAACTTTTGATGGTATAGCAAGTAATTTCCCGTTCATACAGCAGGAGGATATTCCCAATGAGAAACTATCAGCTTTCTTTAGAGAACAATTTCAGAGTGGGCAGCAAGCTTTTTTGAAAGACAAAACATTCAAAATTAATGAGCGTTCTGATTATTTTACATACTGTATTTATAATGCTGATAAATTTCTCAAGCCTGATGGTTGCTTGTCAGCAATAACATCTAATGCGTGGCTAGGCAAGGAATATGGATTTCAATTCAAGAAGTTCTTGTTGGATAACTTCCATATACGATATGTTGTAAAAAGCAATGCTGAACACTGGTTTAAGGATTCTCAAGTGTCCACTATTTATTTTGTCTTAGATAAGATGCAAAGTTGTAAACCAACGAAGTTTATCACACTCAATCGTAAGTTGAGTGAGTTGTTTGTTGCAGAATCTAAGAACGAACAAATACTGCAGATTGAAGATTTTTATAGTGATATAGATAATTGCAGTTATTCTCATAATGAGCTATGGGAGAAGGATAACTTCTTTGCTGATTTGTATAAGCGTAAAGATGGAAGTTTATCTGTATGCTTGGCATCTAAGGTCTGTTTGTTAGATAGTCTTGAAAACAAGACTAATTGGGGACAATTCTTTCTTTCTACCAACTTGTTTGGTAGCTTTGAAAATTGTTTGACTCAATATTATCCAAGCATAGTAAAAGTATTTAGAGGAGAGCGAACAGGTTGGAATCCTATGTTCGTCATTAAAGATAAGGATGTAAAGCCATCACATATTGGAAGAAAGTATTTGGTTCCGTATGTGAAATCATCATCAGAGCTTCAACAGATAGAGTTTGATGATAATTATAAGTTTAGGGCATTCGTCTGCCAAGATGAGGAAAATGCAATAGACAAAGGGACAAAATCATGGATTGATAAATTTGTGAACGCACCTAATAAGAATGGTAGCCAAACAATATCAGAGGCATGCGCAGGACACCGTCCTTATTGGTATTCTCTGAATCCCAAAAGGGCACACATTATCACTGCAATTAACCCATATGAGCGTTTCTTCTTTACTTTTGCAAAAGAACCATTTGTTATTGATCAGCGTTTGATCGCAATGCAGGTGCAGGAAGGTTATGATGTAGAGCTGATTGCTGCCCTACTCAACTCTGTTATAACATTCCTAATACTTGAAATGCGTGGTACTTCACGTAATTTGGGTGCTTTAGATTTAAATGCTGATTTCTTAAAACAACTCAAGATGTTAAATCCAAGCTTATTAAACAAGGAAAAAGTTGATGCTATTATCTCCGCTTTTCGACCAATTAAGAACCGAACAATTAATTCTGTTATGAAAGAGGCAACTCTTACTGATAGGCGTAATTTTGATGCAACTATATTAAAGTGTTTTGGCTTAGACGAAAAACTGCTCGACAGCCTGTATAATATCCTTATTGGTACAGTAAGTGATAGAATATCTATGTCAAAAAGATAGTTCAATATTGTTCCAAATTAAACATTAATTAGAGCGAAGATATAAAAACATTATGGAGATAAACGAGTTTGAGCAAATGCTTAAAAATAATGTTAGTGAGTTAATCGCAATACAAGAGCAGTGTCAAAATACAGATGTAAAGTGTGCTCAAAGCATTCTTAACACTATCTTGTGGGTGAAAGAAATCAATGAAGATCTAGAAGGGGAGGTAATACCATCTTCTTATGATAATATACTAATAAATAGCTTTGACTTTCTTTCTCCAATGATGGATGTAATAAGACAAAATATAAGAAATAAAACGATAGAGAAGATTGAAAATCTTGATAAGTTCTTTTTGTCTCAAATAGTAGCAAATATAGATAGTTATCACTTCTACAAGAGTTTAGGATTTGCACAAGAAAACACCGTGGTTGTAGGAGCTAATGGTTGTGGTAAAACAACCTTAGCTAATACGTTACAGAAATCCTTAAATGTAAAAGACGGCATCGTTATTCCTGCTCAAAAACTACTCATCATACCAACATTTAGCAGTACCCCCAATTATGCCACTACTGCAGAAACATATAATCAATACCAAAGAACAATATTAGATGATAAGCAAACCTTTAATGCTTCTAAGGAAGATGATATTCCTTGGGAAACAACACGACAATATGGCTCGGAATTTAAAAAAGTTTTAGCTACGTTATACTCTGAAAGAATGGCTAAGCGAAACAAGTTCTGTGATGCCTATGAAAGAGGTGAAGAACTAGCAAGGCAACAATTACAGAGTGCCTTGGATGTGGTTATAAATATATGGAATTTTCTAATAGAACACAGAACCTTGCAATGTGACGATAGTAACAATTTGGTTCTAACAGGCGATGGTGTCAATGGTAGTTACCCTGCTTTTCAAATGAGCGATGGAGAACGTATTATTTTATATCTTGTTGGGCGGGTCTTATTAGCTCCAGAAAGGGCTCTCATAATAATTGATGAACCAGAGATGTATTTGCATAAAACCATTGTCGACAAACTATGGAATAAGCTGGAATGGGAAAGACAAGATTGTGTTTTTCTATATTTAACACACGATTTACAATTTGCAGCAAGTAGAGACGCGAAGAAATGTTGGATACGTTCATTTGAATATCCGTCTAAATGGAATATTGAAGAGATTCAAGATAATGTGATTCCTGAAGAATTATTATTGAAACTCTTAGGCAGTAGAAAGAAAATATTGTTTTGTGAGGGTAAAAGAAATAGTTTGGATTCAAAAATCTTTGAATTGTTATTTGAAGACTATACAATAACTCCTGTAGAAACATGCAAAGACGTAATAAACTTTACAAAAGCATTTAATAAAATACCTAATACTGTAGCAAAGGCTTATGGTATAATTGATCGTGATTTTCATTCTGAAGATCAACTTGAGAAATTAAAACAACAAAATGTGTTCTCTTATGGTGTTGCAGAAATAGAAAACCTTTTCTTATTGCCTGATGTTATCACTGGATTTGCTAAGTATAAAAACGAAGAGTGTGATATAGAAGATATTGAGACACGTATTTTAAAAAAGTTCGAACAAGATAAACAAACACAAATTTCCCAATATGTTTCATCAGCAATCAATGCTTATTTTAAAGCATCTCATATCTCGGTTGGTAACAAGAAAGAAGAAGTAGAACAAAATTTTCAAAATTTTATGTCAGAAGTTGATATTAACAAGTTATTCAATGAACGGGAATCTTATATAAATGACGTAATAGCTAACAAAAAATATAAAAAGGCCATCATGTTATATAATAATAAAGGGCTGCATTCTGTAATAGAGAAATATTTTAATATGGGAGATTATAGACATAGGGCTTTGGATTATTTGAGAGGGACAAAGGAAATAGAGTCTATAAAAAGAATTTTCCCTGATCAGTTATGGAATGCTGATTAATACTGATTGGGAACAAATTGGGAACATTTGTAAAATAAGAAAAAGCTAAGTATTGAGTATTCAATTACTTAGCTTTTTACTCTGTACCCAGAGCCGGGGTCGAACCGGCACGGATTGCTCCAATGGTGTTTGAGACCATCGCGTCTACCGATTCCGCCATCTGGGCTTGATTCGGGTGCAAAGATAGGGGAATGTATAGTAATGGCAAAATAAAATTAGAAAAATGTGAGGGTGGAGGGGATAAAGTGGGCGAAAAAAGGGCGAAAGGTGGCGGTGAGGCTCGTTGTGAGGTTGAGGGAAAAGTGAGGGATGTTGCGGGGAAGGTATTGGCAGGGAGGCATTTTTTGTTTTTTTAATGGCAAAGGAGTTGCAAAGAATAGAAAATAGGTCTATTTTAGCGGTATCAATAAAACTTACACAAAAATGGGAAAACACAATGACTATTGCGTGATTCTTGCTGGAGGGCTTGGCAAGCGCCTTTGGCCGAGCAGTCGTAAGAATATGCCGAAGCAGTTTTTGGACTTTTTTGGGGCGGGGCGTACTCTGTTGCAACAGACGTATGACCGCATTGCACGGATTGTGCCTACCGACCATATTTATATATCCACTTTCGAGGAATATGTGCCTTTCGTTGAGCAGCAGTTGCCGGAGGTGACAGTGGAGCGAATATTGGCCGAGCCGGTGCAGTTGTCCACTGCGCCCGCTACAGCTTGGGCGGCTTATCACATCATTCTGCGCGATCCCGATGCCACTATTTTCGTGACGCCTTGCGACCAGATGATTCTCAACGAAAACCTTTTTGAGAAGGAGATGCGGGCGGCACTCGATTTCGCGAGTAGCCACAGCGTATTTCTGGCTTTGGGCGTGAAAGCTACACAGCCCAATACGGCTTACGGGTATATCCAAATGGGCGATTCCATCGAGGAAAAGCTCTATAAAGTTCAATCGTTTTTGGAAAAACCCGATGCGGAATACGCTGAAACTTTTGTGCAGAGTGGAGAGTTTCTTTGGAACACAGGTCTCTTCGTGTGGAACGCTCGCACATTCCGGAAACTGCTACACGAGATGATGCCTGTGCTGGAAGAGCAGTTGTTGCAGGAAAATGGCAGCATAAAAACCGAACGTGAGCTGGATCTTGTTCAGCAACTCTACCCTGCTAACTTACACCGCAGTATAGACCTCGTTATCTTGGATAAGTGTGAGAATGTCTATGTGATGGAATGCAGTTTCGGCTGGGCAGATATTGGTTGCTGGCCCGAACTCTACCACGTTGTTGATAAAGACGTTGATGGTAATGCTGTGATAGGTGGAGGACACGTGGAACTCTCCGATAGTCAGAACAATCTCGTGATGGTTCCTTCGCAGAAAGCCGCCATCGTTTGTGGTTTGGACGGATATTTGGTAGCGGATAAAGGGAACGTCCTTCTTATTTGTCCGAACAACGATCCAGGCCTTGTCAAGCGTTTGGCCAAAGAAGCTCGCATCCAGTTGGGCGAAGATTTTGCATAGGAAAAGACTGTGAGCAATCAGATGAGAGGGACAAAACAGAGAGTACCTACTCGATAAAGACTTATTACCGTCCGCAATGTCGCAGAAAAGGCATTGCGGACGGTCTGTTTTATGTGCGATTTCCTTATAAAGCACCTGGCAAAAAATATCCTTATTGTGTCAGCTGACGCAATAAGGATGTCAGCTGACAGCCTTATTGTATTTTCAAACGCAATAAGGATATTTACGATTTCCTTTTAAGTATTGTATTCCTCTCTCATAGAGACTGATTGGGAAAAGCTTTAGAAGTTTAATCTTGTTTATAATGTGTTGATATGTAATAAAGTAGAGGGATGGTAAAACTTTGCTTGGTAAAGGCTTTTTCAGATGTGCACCGTTTTTTGTATCAATGTAGTGATGAGGTGGAAGCAAGAAAAGTGAAGTTTTAGCAGATGGCGAAATTTCCCCTTTTTCTTGTCAGAAAGTATTCCTTTTTCCTCATTTTGCTTGTGAATCATTGTCTTTTGTAGGTTCAGAAACTTCACAGAGAGACTACTTCTGCCCACTTACAACACTATTTTACAGAATGTTTTTTGTGTTACGGGCCGCTTGTCGTACTTTTGTTCCCTAAAATAGTATTATGAACGAAGAATATGAAATAATGGCACCCGTGGGCTCTCGAGAGTCCTTGGCAGCAGCCTTAAAAGCAGGTGCAAATTCTATTTATTTTGGTATTGAGTCGCTCAATATGCGTGCTCATTCTGCCAATCATTTCACCATCGACGACTTACATGAAATTGCCCAAATCACGGCAGAACATGGTGTGAAGTCGTACCTGACGGTGAACACAATTATCTATGGTGAGGACCTCACCTTGATGCGCAAAATTTGTGATGCAGCGAAGGAAGCAAAGATCAGTGCGATTATAGCCTCCGATGTTTCCGTGCTTTCCTATTGTCATCAGATTGGACAGGAACTGCATCTCTCCACACAGCTCAATATCACTAATATCGAATCCCTCAAGTTTTACGCGCAATTTGCCGATGTTGTGGTATTGGCCCGTGAGTTGAATCTTGAGCAAGTGGCTGATATTCATCGTCAGATTGTGGAGCAGAACATCTGCGGCCCCAGTGGGAAACAGATACGTATAGAGATGTTCTGCCACGGTGCCCTTTGTATGGCTGTTAGCGGTAAGTGCTATCTTTCGCTTGACAATCTCAACCATTCTGCCAACCGAGGTGCGTGTATGCAAGTTTGTCGGCGTGGCTATACGGTGAAGGATCGTGAAACAGGCGTCGAACTGGATGTGGACAATCAGTATATCATGAGTCCGAAGGACTTGAATACCATCGGTTTCATCGATAAAATGATGGAAGCCGGAGTCCGTGTTTTCAAGATTGAGGGGCGTGCCCGTCCGGCAGAGTATGTGCTGCAAGTGGCATCGTGCTATCGTGAAGCTATCAATGCAGTGCTCGACGGCACCTACTCAAAGGAAAAAGTGGACGAGTGGAACAAGCGTCTGAGCACAGTGTTCAATCGCGGTTTCTGGGATGGCTACTATTTGGGCCAACGTATGGGCGAATGGAACAATCGCTATGGTTCGATGGCAACAGAAAAGAAGGCCTATGTTGGTAAAGGCGTGAAATATTTTTCCAAATTGGGCGTGGCCGAGTTTAAGTTGGAAGCCGGCGAAATTCGCAAAGGCGACAAACTGCTCGTCACAGGACCTACCACGGGTGCACTCTATTTCACCGCGGAAGAAATCCGTTACGACCTCGACCCCGTTGAAGTTGGTGAGAAAGGCAGAAATGTTTCGCTGCCCGTGCCCGAGAAAGTCCGTCCTTCCGATAAGCTCTACCGCATTTGCCCCGTAGAGAACAAATAAATACAACTATCATGGGAGAAAAACTGCAAGTGACCCCCCGAGAAGTGCGCGCACTGCTGTTCGATTTCGGCGGAGTGCTCGTTGATCTCGATATGGACCGCTGTTTCCGAGCCTTCGATGAATTGGGTATAAATATGCGCCCATTTATAGGTACTTATAAGCAATCGGGCATTTTGTCAGCTTTTGAAAGAGGGCAGGTCAATACCCACGAATTTTGCAGTGCTATTCGCTCAACTTTTGCAAAGCCTGAGCTGGCCGATGAAACGATTGTGGCCGCTTGGGAGCAGTTCTTGGTGGACGTTCCAGAGAATCGCCTGCAGTTGCTTCTTAAAGCAAAGCAGCACTACCACTTGTCTTTGCTGAGCAATACCAATCCCGTGCATTGGGCGTTGGGGCGTGAGCGTTATTTTCGATATAACGGCCATGAAGTACACGATTTCTTCGATGAAATCTTCCTTTCTTACGAACTCGGCGTTGAGAAACCCTCACCGCTCATCTTTGAGAAAGTGCGCAACGGGCTACCTTTTGCGCCCAGTGAAGTGTTGTTTTTCGACGATTCTCCTGTCAATTGTGCTGCTGCTCGCGCCTTAGGCTTTCAAGCCGTTGAGGCAAAGAAAGATGGAGAATGGTTGAAATTCTTCGATGAAAACGGAATTTTTATTGGAGAATAGTCTCAATGTGTAGACCGATTATACCTCGCTTACAACAGCATTGAGAAGCCGAAGCAAAAAGAAAAATAAACGATTATGCTCATTATAAGAGAATATACCAAACACAGCAAACAGAATTACATCTTGCGGACGTTGCAAGATGCCGTAGGGACGATTGGCGTTTTCGACGGAATGCACCGTGGTCATCGCTTCCTGCTCGACCAAGTGAAGGAGGAAGCCACGCGCAGAGGCTGCCTATCAATGGTGGTGACCTTTGCCGAACATCCGCGCTCGGTGGTGGAAACGGACTATCGCCCACTGTTGCTCACCACTTTAGATGAAAAACTCGAACTCATTGAGGCGGCGGGCATAGACGTTTGCGTGGTGCTCGATTTCTCACCACTTATGGCCATGCGCACCAGTCGTGAGTTTATGGAACTGTATCTGCGCGACAAGATGGGCGTGACGTGTCTGGTTATTGGCTATGACCATCATTTTGGTTCTGATGTGCAGAATGGTTTTCAGCAGTACAAGCTCTACGGCAAAGAACTTGGAATCGACGTGGTGCGGGCGAAAGAATTTGAAGGACGCGACTTACACGTCAGTTCGAGTGCTGTGCGTCGTTTCCTCGAAGGCGGAAATGTGGAGATGGCTCGTGCGTGTCTCGGTAGATCCTATTCCCTTTCTGGTCGAGTGGTGGAAGGGCATCGTGTAGGGCGTGAACTGGGATTCCCCACAGCCAACATAGAAGTGGACAACCCCAACAAGCTGTTGCCCGCTCGCGGAGCTTACGCCGTTTATGTCTATTGGGACGGTGAGCAACATAAAGGAATGCTCAATATCGGTTCGCGCCCCACGCTGAACAATGGAGAAGATACCACGGTGGAAGTTAATATCTTCGACTACGATGGAGATCTCTACGACAAATACCTTACGGTGAGTTTCGAAAGCCGTTTGCGCAACGAACAGAAATTTGATTCTCTCAATGAACTCAAACTCCAGCTTCAGCAGGATGCAGAAGCTGCTAAAGAAATACTAAAATGACAGAAAAACAATCCTGTGTGGCAAAGATTGCTATTATTATAGGTCTTTATTTGATAGTCCAGGTGCTGGCTGGTGCCGTAGCTCTGGTTGCTGGAAATTGGAACAATCTGATGGCAGGTCAGCCTTTAGACAAGAATGCCTTGATGGGCGATGCGCGTTGGGTAGGCATTGCCTTGTTTTGTGGTAATCTCATCATGATGGTCCTAATGTGGGCTTTCCGCTTAGTGCGGCGCAATTTGCTCCCCACTCCTCCCGCTGGAACCTTACATGGCTGGGGCTGGGGCATTGTCGCCTTCTTCCTCGTTGTTTTTGGGGTAAACGGAGTGTTCTCTCCTCTTGATTTGAGTGATGGTGGGACAACGCAAATGTTTCAAGGAATGGCAGATAATCCCATCTGCTTTCTGTCGCTAACGCTGATAGGCCCCATTGCCGAAGAGTTTGTTTTCCGCGAGGGCATTCAGCGCCATTTGGTGGCTTCAAAAGTGCCGATGAAATGGGCCATAATTATATCGGCTGCCCTCTTTAGTGTGGCTCACCTGAATCTTGCACAATCTGTGCCCGCCTTCTTCTTGGGCTACGCTTTGGGCATACTTTATGCTCGAACGGGCGACATCCGTTTGTCGGCCGCTGCTCATGTGCTGAACAATACATTGGCAGTACTCTTGTTCCAAGTATCGGAAGCCGACGACCTGACGAAAATAGTTGGAGTTTATCCCTTGATAATCGTTAGTTCAGTACTGTTAATCTCCGGCATTTTCCTCTTCAGTTATTGGTGGAAGAGGAGTGAGCCTCAGAACAATACCCCCACGATAGGATGAAAATAGGAAAGATAGATTTAGGCGAACGCCCCCTTTTGCTCGCTCCGATGGAAGATGTGACGGATGCAGGCTTCCGCTTGCTTTGTCACCGCATGGGAGCAGCTATGGTCTATTCGGAATTTGTGGCCTCCGATGCGCTGGTGCGCAGCGTGAAGCGGTCGTTCGAGAAACTAAAGATTAGCGACGATGAACGCCCTACGGCCATCCAGATCTATGGGAAAAATCCCGATGCAATGGCCGAAGCTGCCAAAATCGTTGAGGAAGTGGCCCATCCCGACGTTCTCGACATGAATTTCGGTTGCCCCGTGAAGCGCGTAGCAGGGAAAGGCGCTGGCGCTGGCCTTTTGCAAAACGTTCCACTGATGTTAGAAATCACTCGCCGCGTGGTGGACGCCGTGAAGATACCTGTAACCGCAAAGACACGCCTGGGCTGGGACAGTGAACATGAGATTATCGTAGACCTCGCGGAGCAGTTGCAAGATTGCGGTATTCAAGCCCTCACTATTCATGGACGAACCCGCGCACAGATGTATAAAGGTGATGCCGATTGGTCGCTGATTGGAGAAGTGAAACGGAATCCCCGTATGCACATTCCCATTATTGGTAACGGCGATATTTGTACGGGTGAAGAAGCCCGTCGCGCTTTCGAAGACTATGGCGTTGATGCCGTCATGGTGGGACGTGCCACCTTCGGTCAGCCTTGGATTTTCAAAGAGATGGTGGACACCGTTCATTCTGGCGAACACCTGCTGGAACACGCTTTGGAGAGCGACTACGCTCCTTTGTCCGCTGATTGGAAACTCGATGTGCTCAAAGAACAGGTGCGGCAGAGCATTGCCCGCATCGATGAATATCGCGGCATACTCCATGTTCGTCGCCATCTGGCTGCAAGTCCGATTTTCAAGGGAATCCCCAATTTTCGCGACACCCGCATAGCTATTCTTCGCGCCACTACACAAGACGAGCTCTTCAACCTAATGGAGCAGGTGCGCCCCTTGGTGAGACGCTACGATGGTAAGCGGCCAGAAGATATGAAAGTAGAAGTGGACGAATAAGACGAAAGCAATTCATTGTCCGCTACTTATCTTGGACGATGTTTCGCTATCATTTGAGAAATAATTATATTTGTGGCATTATAAAATAAGGAAGACATGAAATTTGCTTTGATTGGTTACGGCAAGATGGGACACATGATTGAAGAGATAGCTCGCAATCGTGGTCACGAAATAGTTTCTATCATCGATATCAATAACCCCGAAGATTTTGATACTGACGCTTTCCGTTCGGCCGAGGTAGCCATCGAATTCACCAATCCTACTGCAGCTTTTGGCAATTATAAGAAAGCTTTTGCGCAGGGTGTGAAGGTGGTGAGTGGTTCTACGGGTTGGCGCAAAGACCATCTCCACGAGGTTGAGGCGCTGATTGCCGAGGGCAATACGCTCTTTTGGGCGTCCAACTTCTCGCTGGGTGTGGCCATCTTTAGTGCTGTCAATAAGTATTTAGCTCGTATCATGAACGCTTATCCTGGCTATGGGGTGAGTATGGAAGAGGTGCACCATGTCCATAAACTCGATGCGCCCAGCGGTACTGCCATCACGTTGGCCGAAGATATTGTGGCGCGCCTTGATCGCAAAACCGATTGGGTGCTGGGCGAATTTCATAAAGCTGATGGAACAGTGGAAGGCACGAAGGACGTAGCAGCCGACAAGTTGCGCATCGATGCCATTCGCCGTGATGAAGTGCCTGGCATCCATAGCATCACCTACGACAGCGAGGCAGATAGCATCACCATTACGCACGATGCTCACAGTCGCAAAGGTTTTGCGCTCGGTGCCGTCTTAGCTGCTGAATTCACTGCTACTCATACAGGTTTGCTCACTACTGACGACCTTTTTAAATTTTAAGAAAGATGACGACAGAAAAAACACAAACTCAGGTGGAAGCCACACAGAAAAAGCCCAACTGGATAAAGTTTAGCATCTACACCGTTCTCTACCTCGCTTTCCTTTATTGGGTGGGCAGTTGGTGGGGACTTATCGTTCTCCCTTTCCTCTTCGATGCTTATGTGACTCGTAAGATAAATTGGAGTTGGTGGAAGCAACTCAAGAACAAGACAGCTCGCTCCGTTATGGCATGGGTCGACGCCATCGTCTTTGCCTTGGTGGCCGTTTATTTCTTAAACCAATTCTTCTTCCAGAATTTTGTCATTCCGTCTTCCTCTTTGGAAAAGACGCTTCTGACGGGCGACTATCTCCTCGTGAGTAAGTTGAGCTACGGTCCGCGCATTCCGCAAACGCCGCTCTCTATGCCTCTTATGCAGCACACGTTCCCGATTTTGGGCTGTAAGAGCTATCTGGAACATCCGCATTGGGATTACCGCCGCGTGAAGGGATTGGGCCACGTGCAGGTGAATGATATTGTCGTGTTCAACTATCCCGCTGGCGACACGGTGGTGGCCAATGTGCAGCAGCAAGATTTCTACCGTTTGGCATATCAGTTGGGCGACCAAATGCTTACGCAGCAAATGGGACTTCAGAAGCCTTTCTCGAGCACGCTTACCCCGACAACGCCCTACGCAGAGCAGCAAGCCGTTTATCGTAAGATATATGCTGCCGGACGAGCTTATATAGATGCTAACGAACCTGAATTTGGTGAAGTGTTGAGCCGTCCCACGGATCGCCGTGAGAACTATGTGAAACGCTGTGTCGGACTGCCAGGACAGACGCTCCAAATCATCAACAATCGCATCTATCTTGATGGTAAACCGAATCCCGAACCCGAAAATGTACAGTATAGCTATAGTGTGACGTTCAACTCTCTGCCGAGTGCCGATGAGATAAAAGATTTGGGTATAACAGCTGAGGATCTCTCCTCTAATGTTCCGCAAACGAACACCTATGTCATGCCGCTTACGAAGGCTGTGAAGCAATACCTCACAAGCCAGAAGGGGATGGTTGCAAAAATAGAACCTTTCCCCAGCGCAACGGACTGGCTCTTCCCGCAGAATATGGCCAAAAATTGGTCTACTTCAAACTACGGTCCTATTTGGATTCCGAAGCGCGGAGCCACCAAACTGCTGTCGCTCTCAACGTTGCCCCTCTATGAACGCTGCATCCGTGTCTACGAAGGTAACACGCTGGAAGTTCGCAATGGGAAAATCTATATCAACGGGCGCCAAACGGATCGCTACACCTTCAAGATGGACTACTACTGGATGATGGGTGACAATCGAGACAATTCTGCCGATTCCCGTTTCTGGGGTTTCGTTCCAGAAGACCATGTTGTGGGTAAGCCTCTCTTTGTTTGGTTGTCGCTCGACCAAGACTATGGCTGGCTGAGTGGTAAGATTCGCTGGAATCGCTTCTTCAAAAATGTCAGCAACATAAAGTAAATCTACCAAAGATGGAATGTGCTAATCAGCCTCGTAAGGCGCTCAGGTCTTAGCCTGTTAGCATATTTCATCTTTTGCACTTTTTTCATTTCTCCAAAGTTTGCGTCTACTGAAAGTCTACATATTGCCTCTTGTTGTAGCCATCTCCCTGCTCTTGCTCGTGCGCTGCTGCTTTGTGACTCACTACGAGGTGCAAACAGCTCTACCTGAGCTAAGTTTGCAAGAGGGCGACCGCTTGCTGGTGGGGCGATATGTTTCGGCAGGAATGAAGCGAGGAACGATAGTAGCTTTCCGTCATCCCTCAACAGCGAGGGTAGAGTTGGCTCGCATCATTGCACGTCCTGGCGACTCCCTTTGGGTGGACAATCAGCAGCAGAGAGTTTCTTTTCTGAAGCGAGCAGGCATGGAGAATTCTTTTATGGTGCCCGGCCATTGCGAACCTGTTGATGTACAGCCGCAGAGTGCTCGATTGCTGTACTATGTGCTTCGTCACTATGAAAAGGCGCGAGCGGTACAGATAGTTGGAAAACGTTTGCTTATCGGCGGTGTTCCCACAACGCGCCTACATTTCAGTCAGAACTATTATTGGCTGGAGAACGTAGGCCTTCTTCCCGAGAGTTTTATCCTTGGCCCTGCGCTCTGCATCACTTATAGCAGTCGCAATTGGCAGCCGCGCTGGAATCGTTTCCTGCGCCCTCTCTGATAGCTTCTTTTTATTCTTCGTTTTTCCCTTGAACACAGTCTTACTCTCCTCCGCATACCTTCCTCCCATTCAGTATTTCGCGCGCCTGTATGCTGCCGATCAAATACTGACCGAACGTTGCGATTATTATGTTAAGCAAACTTATCGCAACCGAGCTGTTATCGCGTCGAGCAATGGGCCGCTGGCACTGACCATCCCAATCGTTCGTACGGGTGAGAACAATCAGCCCATGCGCGACCTACGTATTAGCGACCACGGTCGTTGGCGCCGTCTGCATTGGACAGCTCTGGTGTCGGCCTACGAGCAAAGTCCTTATTTCCCTTATTATGAGGACGATTTTCGCCAGTTCTATGAAGAGCCCTACGAATATCTGATTGATTTCAACGATGCTTTGCAAGCCAAGATTTGTGAACTGCTCATGCTGACGCCCGATATACGTCCCACCACGGAATATGTCAAGACTCCTGGGCCAGAGATTGAAGACTGCCGCGATCTTATCCGTCCGAAGGCCAGCTTTGAGGAAGATGCGCGTTTCCGTGTTGTGCCATACTATCAAGTTTTCCAGTCCCGTTTAGGCTTTCTCCCCAATTTGAGCATCGTAGATCTTTTGTTCAATATGGGTCCCGAATCGCGCATAGTGCTGAAAAAGAGCTTGGTTTGAGTAAAATAGAAAACGGAGAAAGAAGAACTTAAGAACATTGCATAAGTGGAGCACTCCAGACATGAATGCTTTGACAATTTCATAGTTAACTTATTAGGTGCTTGTATGCTCTCCTTCTGACACCCATTAAAAAAGTTGTATTTTGTTGTCACATTGTCACAGATGTTGGAAATATTCTGATAACTAAATGCTTAACTGTGTGACAACACTTTTTGACCATGATTTTGTTGTCACCTTGTTGTCACGCTTGTAGTTGGCTGTTTTTCAGAGAGATAATGGCAGTGTGTGACAACGTGACGACGTGACAACAAAAAAACAACACAGGAGAGAAGCGTATGTACTCCCTCTTTCTTCTTCTCTTATTTCTATGTGCACCTACAATAAGCGCGTCGGCTGATACAATAAGGATATGAGCTGACAGCCTTATTGTATTTAGAAATGCAATAAGGATATTTATGTTCATATATGCAATGATTGTAAAAAGCGCACTTAGATTAATTGTTCTTCTTATAGCTTATTACAGCCCAACTTCCCATAAACATGCCTATACTGAGGAGTGCAAATACTTGGTGAATAATACTGCTAAAATTACCACCACGAATAAAGACAGTGCGCATTGCTTCTATGAAATAGCTTACAGGATTGATGTATGTTGTGAGATAAGCTAAAGAAGGCATAGAGCGAGTAGGCGTGAAAAGACCTGAAAGTAGAAGGAGGATGACCACGAAAAACCACATCACGAAGATAGCTTGCTGCATGGTGTCGGAGTAGTTGGAAATGATCAGTCCGAAAGATGAGAAGAATAGAGCCAGCAACATTGCCAGTAAATAGATAAGGGCAATATTTCCTTTTGGGGTTATACCATATACAGCCCATGCTATGAACAGACAGACTGTAATGATGAAGAAGGCAATAACCCAATAAGGAATGAGTTTGGCAAGGATAAATGTCCATTTGCTTATAGGGGTTACGTTTATTTGTTCGATTGTGCCTGCTTCTTTTTCGCTCACAATGTTGAGTGTTGGTAGGAATCCTGTCATTAGCATCATCACGATGGCAAAGAGGGCAGGAATCATGAATAGTTTGAAGTTTAAGTGTTTGTTGTAGAGGTATAGTGTAGATATTTTAGATTGTATGGCAGCAGCAGAAGGTGAAGCATTGGTAGACACAATTTGGGAAAGATAAGCTGCTCCCATTGAACCTTTTGTGCCATTAACAGCGTTAGCAGCAATGAGAACTTGCGGCATGCGCCCTAAGGTGATGTCGCGACTATAGTGTTCCGGGATTACCATTGCTATATCAGCCTCGGAATGTTCTATATTGTTGAGTGCTGCCGCGTATGTGGGTTGTTGCCCATGGAAGATGAAGTATTTGCTTGCTTCTATTTCGTGTACTAATTGTTGCGAAAGAGTTGAGCGATCGTTATCTACTACATCAACCAGAATATTCTTTACCTCCATGTTCATCACCCACGGCATCACACACATAATTATAATGGGGAAAACTATGATGAGCCTTGGAATAAACGAGTTTCGACGAATCTGAGTGAACTCCTTTCGTAAGAGATATTTCAGTGTCATAGAATTCTATTCTAATCTTTTGTTAAACTTAGCGAGTGAGAGAAACAGTAATACAACAAGCATACTTGTAAGGATAATTATTTCATGATATACTTGCTCCACTCCAACTCCCATTATCATTAGTTTTCGCATAGCACTAATATAGTAGCGTGTGGGGATAATGACCGAAGCGTACTGCAAAATTTGAGGCATTGATTCAACAGGAAAGATCATGCCTGAGAGCATGACAATGGGCATTAGTAATACCATCGCTGATAGCAACAATGCCACAAGTTGAGTTTGAGCAACAGTAGAAACAAGTAAACCCAACGAAAGAGCTAAGAGAATGTATATGGTGGAAATAAGGAATATCCAAAATAGAGAACCTTGTATCGGTACGCCTAATACAAAAGTGGCCATAAGAAGTATTGCTATCAAGATGACGAAAGCAAGCACTAAATAGGGTACTACTTTAGCAATGATAATCATCAGGGGGCGCGTGGGTGAAACCAGTAATACTTCCATTGTTCCTTTTTCTTTTTCGCGGACGATGGAAATAGAAGTCATCATGGCACAAATCAGCATTAGGAGCATACCCATAATTGCAGGTACGAAGTTGTAGGCGGATTTCATATGCGGATTGTATAGCAGCTTTGTGTTTATGCTGTTTTCTTTCGGATTCATAAGAACTGCACTTGCATAGTTTGACCATTGCTGCGCCATGTTAGGGTCTGCACCATCAACAATGAGTTGAAAACCCGACTTCTTGCTTGCAAAGTCTTGAGAAAAGACAATTGCCATATCAGCCTCTTGGTTTCGAATGGATTGTTCTGCTTCGGCAGGTGTGGCAACGACTTTTGCAATCGTAAAAAACTCAGATGCAGCTAAGCGATCTGTTGCTTGTTGGGTGGCGTAGTCAGCATTGCTCGTGACTATAATTATTCGTACGTTCTTTATGTCGTTGGTGATAGCAAAGCCAAAGAGAAGCATCATGACAATAGGCATTCCAAATAGTATCAGCATTGTGCGCTTATCGCGAACAATGTGTTTGGCTTCCTTGATGACAAATGAAATAAACTGCTTCATTCTATGTTGGGCATTATTTTATGAATATAATCGTTAGTCGGAACTTCTTGTTGCCTGGCGTGCCAGATAAGTGAATACGTGGTCCATATCAGGCTGATTGAGCTTTTGCTTAAGTTCGTTGGGTGTACCTAAGGCTTTGATTTTACCATCTACCATAATAGAAATACGATCACAGTATTCAGCTTCGTCCATATAGTGAGTAGTAACAAAGACCGTTATTCCTTGCTTAGCAGCATCGTAGATAAGCTCCCAAAACTGGCGGCGCGTTGCCGGATCAACTCCTCCCGTTGGTTCGTCGAGAAATACAACTCCTGGTTCATGAAAGATGCTGACAGAGAAAGCCAATTTCTGTTTCCATCCTAAAGGTAAACTGGCTACCAAGGTGTTGCGATGCTCGGAAAAATCCAATTTCTGCAATAACCTATCTGTCTTGCGTCGAATCTCCTTATCTGTCATACCGTAGATGCCTGCAAAGAGAGAGATATTTTCTGCAACAGTAAGGTCTTCATAGAGCGAGAACTTCTGACTCATGTACCCGATGTGTTTCTTTATCTGTTCATACTCGGTTCGTATGTCAAAACCTACCACTCTGCCTGTTCCACTTGTTGGTTGGTTGAGCCCCGTGAGCATGTGCATTGCCGTGGTCTTGCCTGCTCCGTTAGCACCAAGGAAACCAAAGATTTCTCCCTTCTTGACGGTGAAGGAAATATTGTCTACTGCATGGAAAGTACCAAAGGCTTTGACGAGATGTTCTACTTCAATGACATTTTCAGACGTCTTGTTGATGTTATAGCTTTCTCTATGTTCGATACCAGGAGGATTAAAGATATCTCTAAACTCTGTAAGAATTTCCTCAGGAGTTCCAATTCCCTTTATAATGCCTTCTGAAAGAAAAGCTACACGCTCACAATTTCTCACTTCATCGAGATAAGGTGTGGATGCAACGATTGTTATATTGCGCTCTTTTAGTTGTGCAAGTATTTCCCAGAAGTCTTTACGACTGACAGGATCAACACCTGTCGTAGGTTCGTCGAGAAATAGAACACTCGGCTGATGTACAAGTGCACAACAGAGCGCCAACTTTTGTTTCATACCGCCAGAGAGCGCTCCTGCCTTGCGATCCTTAAATTGTTCAATCTGTGAATAGATGGTTTTGATTGAGTCGTAGCTTTCTTCTACTGTCGTATTAAAGAGCGTTGCAAAGAAGCGAAGATTTTCTTCTACCGTCAAGTCTTGATAAAGTGAAAATTTGCCTGGCATGTATCCCACTCGCTTGCGTATCTCGTTCATTTGTCGCACAACGTCAAAACCGTCAACCGTAGCCGTACCTGATTCGGGAAGAAGCAACGAGCAAAGAATTCTGTACATAGATGTCTTGCCAGCTCCATCAGGACCTATAACTCCAAACACCTCGCCTTTGTTCACAGAAAAACTGACATTGCGTAGTGCCTGTACCTTATTATAGTGCTTAGATATATTATTTACTTCGATTGCTTTCATTGCTTTGACAAAGGCTTAAAACTTCACTTCTCCATACATTCCTATCTTTACATAATCATCGTTTTGGAATTGTATTTTGACTGCATAAACCAAATCGGCTCTCTCATCATCAGTGAGAATAGTTTTGGGCGTGAATTCTGAGCGGCTTGAAATCCATGTGATAATGCCATTGTATTGTTTCTTTTGTCCATTTCCGTAGTCTGCCATGACTGTCGCCTTTTGTCCCAGTTTGATATTTTTTAGCTGTTTAGAGGTAACATAGGCTCGAATGAACATTGTTTTTGTATCTGCAACCTTAAAGAGCGGCTTGCTCATGGAAATGAATTCGCCTTTTTCTACATATTTCTCCAAAACTACACCTGATATGGGTGAGGATATTTGTGTGTTGTTGATTTGATCTTCTATCTGACGTTTCTGCGCTTTTATTCCCTGCTTTTGTGCATTGATAGCAAGAACTTGCTTTTTAAGTGAAGTGTTGTTACTATTAATTTGATTGCGTGTGGCATCATATTGTCGTTGTAATACTTTTATGTGATTGCTAATGTCATCGAGTTGCTTGCGTGGAACAGCACCATCCTTTACCAATTCGGCGTATCTCTTTTGTTCTTTTTCTTCATTGGTTATTTGCTGCGACAGTGATGCTAACTGTTCTTGTATATTCAATTGGCGACTACTTGTTGCTGAGGCGTTTTCGTCCAATTGTTGTTCTGTTGCTGTTAGTTCTTCTTGTTTTTGTTGTAGCTGAAAGTCGTCTATCTTTCCTACAACTTGGTTTGCTTGTACGTTTTGTCCTTCTGATAGATTGAAACTTTTAAGTTCTCCCGAAGACTTTGCTGCAACCGTCACCTCCGTAGCTTCAAACGTTCCTGTTGCATCATAATCTTTTTTATGGTCGCTACACGATGCCAGCAGAAAAGTAATACTGGCTAATAGAAAAATCTTTTTCATATTTGTCGGTTGTTTTTATTCGTTGTTGGTATATTTCAGATTATACATTTCCTGGAGCATCTCAATCTCATGTATTGCTCGTTGTGTCTTTGCCGAATTCTCGTTATATATTTCTCGCAGCAAACTATTGACATCGATGATTCCATGGGTGAGCTTCGATTCAGCAGCCTTTCGAACATTGGTGCGCAGTACAATTATTTCATCATCACTTTGCATCAAACTGTGGTACCTGCTAATATTTTCTGTCTGTTGTATCTGTTCTATATTATTGTTGAAGAGAAAGACGTCACGTGTGTTTTCAATCATGGCTCGTTGTTTCTTCAACTTCTCCTTGTCGTTTTTTCGAGTATAGAGAGCTCCTATATTCCACGAAAGCTTTAGCCCTACAATGCCATTCAGTCTCCACTTATTACTCATCATGTCCTCAAAAATGTTCAATCCTGGATAACCATAATAACCTTGGGCAAAAAGACCGAACTTGGGTCTTATTTGTGCATTTAAGGCTCTCTCTTGTATCTCTGTAAGTTTTAGCTGATTGTCGAAAATTCTTAGTTCTGGACGATTGTTCGTAGATATTGTAGAGTGGAGGATACTTGGCTTCTGAGGCTGACTTACTTCTATGCCACAAAAAGTACTTAATACATGCTGTAATATTTTGCGTTGCGATTTCAAATTTGCCATTTGTTGCTCTGTGCTTAAGCGTTCTGCCTTTACATTATCAAAATCGCTGATGGAAGCTGTTCCGACTTTGACCCAGGCTGCAAGTTTGTTTTCACTCGAAAGTAGCAGTGCATTAAGATTTTCATTTAGCTTAATTTGTTCGTCCAATAGTAAGAGCGAAAAATACATCTCATTGATTCTTTTTCGCACCTGATACAGGTCCGATTCGTTTTGTGCTGCTTGAATTTTTCCTTCTTGTTGTGCTATCTGGCTTTGATTGCTAATTATGCCACCATCATAAATGGTTTGTTGCAGTTCTATTCCCACTTTATATTGTTCCTTGGTCAACCCTTTCATCTTAAGCCCCATTTGCTGAAACATACTTTGCATACTTTGAGGCCAGGATGCAACTTCACTTTGGTAGGTGGTTTGTGCTGAAGCAGTAAAGTGTGGCAACCATCCTTTTTTTATGTTTTTAACCGTTAGTTCTGTTGTCTGATCAATTAGATCATACTTTTTGATACAAGGATAGTTTTTCTTTGCAGCTTGCTGACATTCTTCTAATGTCTGTGCTTGGCTGATGATAGCCATCATTATTAGGGCGAAGGTCATTATTTTCTTTTCCATTTCTCTAAAGTGTTTTATTGTGGCAAAAGTACGGTGATTTTATATTATATAATTATACTTTACACTGATATATTTCCCTTTTTGTACGATTCTTCTTGTTTTCTTTTTTTCTCTTCAAGAGAATCAGTTTATTTTGCAAATATATCGTACAAAAAGGCAAGTTATGAAAGAATCAAAAGTTGTTAGTCAGTTTTCTTTAGAGGATATTGATTTAGAGGATCTTTTCAAGTAACAAGGTGAAGTTTTTTTTAATGAAGATGCTGTAATAACCTGTCTGAATACACGAAAAAAGGAGGCTCGTTAGAGTCTCCCTTTTTTGTAATCCCATCGGATTTCGTCCAACCGTTGTCGCCGTGGGGGCTGGGTTGTGATTGATTGTTTTAATAATTGAGCGGCGATGTTTGTTTCTTCAAAGCCCCGCGGTTCGAGGCAAACCAATGTATATCTTTTATGAATTTGTAATCTCCTTGATGAAGGCCTCCGTCATGCTTCCTGTCAGGTCGATGATGTAGAGATGTCCTTCTTGTTTTGTTATGAGTACCATTTCCACGAAGGTATCACCGCGTTTGCGTGTGTAGAGATTTTTCCCGTCGAAGGTATCGTAGAGCTGGTAGCGTCCTTTGTTGGCTTTGATGAGTGCCTCGGCCTTTTCGTGGAGAGTCTGCGTTTCCGAGATTTTGTCGTTAGAGATGATGCGAACGCTGCGAATTTGTCGTAGGAGGCTCTCTGTGTCCTTGTCTTTGTTGATGGCGTCGGACTGCAACATTGCGGACATCATGGTTGGGCTTACTGTTTTGCACGTAAGGCTTGTGCCTTGGGCGTATGTCTTCATGAAATGAAGAGCAAAGTCTGTTTCGTGCTGTGCCGCAACTGTCAGGGAGGTCAGCGCCAGCAGTAGGATGCTGAGAAGGCGTTTCATTCTTCGTGTGCGCTGTTTGGGTTGTCGTTTTGTTTTGTAGAGTCAGCGCTGGCCGTTTTTTGGAACATTTCCAAACCGTCCTGCACTACCTTATAGGATTGTTGGGCCGACTGGTAGGAGTCCTGATAGCTTGCGGGATTGTAGTCCCACGGACTTTGGCTATTCTGCTTGTTGAGATAGCTGCTTGCACTGTAGCCCACCATGGCAACGATGGCGATGGCTGCGGCAGCCTCGTAGAGCGGGCGCAGAGAGCGGAAAATGCTCTCTCGCTTTGCGCGGACCACGATTGTCTGAGGTTCTGTTGCACCAATCTTTTGGAGAATCTTTTCGTCGAAATCGTCGCTCAATGATATTTCAGCTTGGGATTGTTCGTAGGAGAACAATTCCTTGTATGGCAGCAGATGTGCGGGCACATCGGGCTGGCTAAAGAACGCGCGGAGGATACTTTCCTCTTTCTCGGTCGTTTCGGCGATCCAGTAGCGTTCCAGGAGTTGTTCTATATACTTATAATCCATAATTCTCAATTTTATCGTATTGCTTTCTGATGGCTTGGCGTGCTCTGAAGAGTGTCACTTTGACCACTTCTTCGCTCACTCCCATGATGGTTGCTATCTCGCGGTAGGATTTTTCCTCAATGTCGCGGAGCTGCATGATGGTGCGCTGTCGCTCAGGGAGTTGGTTGAAGAGTTCGTGCACCTTGCGTAGCTTTTCGTCGCGTTCCAGTTGCTCATCTGGCGTAAAGGAATTGTCGGCGGCGTCTATCTCGTTGGCCTCGAGCGAAAGGTTTTGTGCTTCCTTCTTTTCGTGGCGGTCGAGAGCAAGGTTTCGGCAAACGGTCATGCAGTAAGCTTCGATGCTCTCAACGCCTCTTAGCTCTTCCCGTTTGTTCCAAACTTTTATCAGTGTGTCAGACGTAACATCTTCGGCCTCTGCCGAATCGAGCGTGATGCGCAGGGCAAGTCTGAAGAGTTTATTCTTCAGAGGCAACAAATCATATCTGAAGTCAATGTCTTGCATAATCACTCTCTGCTATACTGACGGAGGACTCCGACAAAAGTTACACTCCCACGAATGTTTTTTCTCATATTTTTCTGTATATCGTTTGTAATACGTTGAAACACAATGAAAAATAATTTTTATTTTTTCTTATCCAAAGCTTTTATATTTCTTTTCAATCCTTCAAACTTGGCGCGCTTCACTGCCGACCCTTTGAAAATGGCGCGGTACTGTTCGACGGTGAGCTGCTTCCAGTCTTCGGGTGTCATTTTCAGTAGTTGTTCGCTGGGGCGAAATTCCTCTACATCGGTGGGTTTGGCAAATCGATTCCACGGGCAAACTTCGGCGCAGCGGTCGCAACCGTAGAAGCACGTCCCCATTTTCTGTCCCGTCCCCGGTGGTAGGTCGCCACGATTTTCTATGGTCAGATAGCTCAAGCAGCGGTTGGCATCGAGCGTACCATCGCCCCGAAGAGCTTGGCCGGGGCAGGCGTCGACACACGCATGGCACGTGCCGCAGCGGTTTTCTATGGGCGTATCGTAGACATCGGCTTCATAGGGCAGAACGATTTCTCCTAAGAAAAAATACGTCCCACCTTTCGGCAGGATAAGCTGTCCCGAGCGTCCCTGCCAGCCCAGTCCGCACCGCCACGCCCAGTAGCGCTCATCCAGCGGTGCGGTGTCCACAAACACGCGCGTTTCATACCCCTCTTTGGGCGGGATATGCTCTGCCAGTTGTCGGAGGCGTGCTTTCATCACTTCGTGGTAGTCCTGCCCATAAACGTAGCGCGAGAGCGCCCACCCGCTGAGTTTTTCAGCCGGATAGTAGTTGAGCGCCATGGAAAGTATCGTTCGCGCCCCCTCCACCAACAATCGCGGGTCAAGCCGTTTGTCCATGTTGCGCTCCAGATACTGCATATCGGCATGTCGTCCCTCGCTGATCCACTGTAGCCTTCTTTCGGCATGAACCTTATCCACCGGTTCTGCCGGCGCCAGTCCACATGCCGAAAAGCCGAGACGCAGTGCCTCGGCTTTGATGAGTGATGTGTTCAGTATGCCTTCTGTCAGAAATGAAGGCTCATCAAGGGTTGTCTTCGTCATGAATCGAATACCAGTCGTCTTTCTCTTGCATGCGTCGCCGGCGTTCGTAGGCAGTTTGGAGTTTCATGTTGTCCGTTTCAGCCTCTTCACGATAGCGTCCGTCGCGTTCGTTGTAGTCTTCTCTACCGTAATCCATAGCAATAGTTTTTAGATGTTATTCCCTCTTTGGAAGGATAAGGCAAATTTATGCTTTTCTTTGCCTCTCTTGCAACTTTTTCCTCTTAAAAAACTTGAAATACTGAAAGTTGGCTCCTTTCTCTTTAAGCTGTAGTGGCTCTTAGGAAAGTTTAGCAGGTATGGCTTCCTTAACGGTTGGGAGAATCTCTTGGAGAGCCTCCTCCTGTCAATCTACTTCTTATTTTCTAAGCTCTGAGAATCGGTTGAAATCCATCACGGAGTAAGTAGATCCTTGGATGAGGCTTGCTGAAGGAGAGGGAGGATAAGGCTGTAGATAGTTACAATAAGGCAATCGGCTGACATCCTTATCGCGCCAGCTGATGCCCTTATTGCTTTGGCCGATACAATAAGGAAAACTGTTGCTATGTTCTCTCTAATTTTTCCTTGTTTTGAAGAAAAACAGTGGAAAAATAAGAAAATCAGTGCCATCTGTGACTTTTGGCGTGTTGCAACAATCACCTCAAAGGGGAAAATGTGCGCAGAAAGCCGCAGATGGCACTGAATGGAGATTTTTTGCCATCTCTTTGTGTGTAGAATAATGTCAAGGAATGCGAGAACTTTTGCCGTTTGCCGTTCCCTAATCGAACACTTTGAATTCATAGCCCTGATCGCGGAGCCATTCGATGGCGCGAGGGAGGGCATAGAGAATTTTGTCGTGGGATTTGAGCGAATCGTGGAAAGTGATGATACTCCCGTTGCGTGCATAACGCTGCACGTTGCGCAACACGTCGCGACCGTTGAGGCGCTTACTGTAGTCGCGCGTCACGAGGTCCCACATCACCACGCGATACTTCAAACGGGCCGCTACATAGAGAGCGGGTTTCATCCAACCGTGAGGCGGCCGGAAGAGGTCGGTGCGGAGGTAGGCGTTGGCCTTCTCCACGTTGCGCATATAGCTGTTGATGCCATGACGTAGCGAACCGATATGGTTGAAAGTATGGTTTCCTATGCGGTGTCCGCGCTGCTTGACCATCTCGTAAATCTCGGGATGCTTCCGCACATTGTCGCCCACCATGAAAAAGGTGGCCTTGATACCGTAATGGTCCAATACGTCGAGCACCCACGGCGTCACTTCAGGGATAGGTCCATCGTCGAAGGTGAGATAAACGGCACGAACGTTCTTGTCCATTCGCCAGAGAGCCAGCGGGTAGAGCCATCGGAGCCATTTGGTGGGTTGTTCGATAAACATATTTCGCGAGAGATTTTATGAGTGTTGTGCTAAAAAGAAAAAGAGAGAAACGACTCCATAAGGGCCGTTTCTCTCCATGAGTATGGGGTTAATCTGCAAGATTATAGCTATTCTCGTCAGCATTAGCATCCGATTGCGGAGCTTGCTGCTGTTGCATCATTTTCATCACACCTTGCGAACCGATGCTACCTGCCGTGGTGTGACTCAGTGCATTGACGCGGTTGTTCCACAGGGCGAAGTCCTTGTCCTTCATGTCCTGAAGGAGGGCTACGCAGCGGTAGAGGTAGAGGAAGGTCTTTGTGCAACTGTTGGCATAGGCATACGCTGTTTCCTGTGGCAGCGTGTTGGCCCAGTTGAGATACTGCCAGTTTTGGCGCGCCACCTCTTTTGCCACTCTTGCTGCATTGGCCTTATCGCCAGCATGGAACCAGAGCGTAGCAAGATCAACATCCGCATATTCGTAAGGCACGGTGGCTTCTGGCAACACTTTCTCACACATGCGCAGAGCGGCGAGCGCCTTGTCCTTCTTGCCTTCGTTGAGCAGGCGCTCCACGAGGATAGAGAACATGCGGCGGTGGGTCTGTGCCATGCGTAGGTTGGTCTCGTCGAGGAAAATGCCCGGCATAGCTACGTTACCATATTTGAAGCGCTTCATGAGGTTGGTGTACATCTTGTCCGTATCAATGCGGCTTTGGCCGAGCTTGAACGGTGTGAGACGATAAGCCAAACCCTCGAGGCAGAAGTAGTCCTGCAAGCCAGCATAGTTCTCAGCTCCAAGCGTTACGCTCATATAGATGGGTCGCTTCCAATTGTTGCGCGCCAACATTTCGTAAATCATCACCTGCTTGCGAGACATTCCTCTTCCAGCCCATTTCAGTGAAAGACTGATATGGTCGGGGATTTCCATTCCTGCTGGCACGGTGATACCCTGATTGATAACGTTCTGCTTGTTCACTTTCACCACTACAGAGTCAGTAGGGAAGATCTGCTTCGTGCGGACATAGTTGTCCATGATGTAAGTGAGTTCGTAGGGGTCAGGACCATTGGGATGAGCCTTCTTGAAAGCATCGAGTTCGGCCTTGCGATCCACGATGGCGAAGTAGCCATGCTTGCCGTCGTCCACGTATTCGGCACGCTTCCACGCAATGGGGAGCGATGGAGAATTGTAGGCAGGGCGCACCATCTGGTCGGTGTACCATTCCGTCTGGAGGTATTCCAAATTGCAGACACGGGCATCCGTACGCTTACCTTCGGTCTCTTGGTTGTACCAGAGGGGGAAGGTGTCGTTGTCACCATTTGAGAAAATGATGGGGTTGGCAGGTGTTCCGTCGGCCAACTTCTCGGGCATAGTGTCGAGATAGTTCAAACCGAAGTCGCGACAAGCATAGCGGCCAGAACGGTCGTGGTCGTCCCACGTCTGACTCACCATTTGAAGCGGCACGAGTACACAAAGCACAGAGGCTACAGCTGCTGGCAGTACGCCAAACTCTTCCGTGACTTTCTTTCTTGCCTTTAACGCACGACCCAAGAGATCGGCCAAAGCAGCCACGCCCATACCAATCCAGATGGCAAAGGCATAGAACGAACCAGCATAAGCATAGTCGCGCTCACGCGGTTGCATCGGGGTCTGATTCAGATAGAGCACGATGGCAAGACCTGTCATGAAGAAGAGGAAGAATACCACCCAGAATTGCTTCACGCCCTTGTCGCCGCGGAAAGCTTGCCAGAAAAGGCCGAGCAAGCCGAGGAGGAGCGGCAGCATATAGAACACGTTGTGAGCCTTATCCTGCTGCAATTCGTTGGGCAGCTCTTTCTGGTTGCCATACATGGCATTGTCGATGAAGGGGATACCAGTGAGCCAGTTGCCGTGTTCCTTCTCGCCATTGCTTTGATAGCCGTTCTGACGGCCGGCAAAGTTCCACATGAAATAGCGCCAGTACATGAAGTTGATCTGATAGGACATGAAGAAGTTCAGATTGTCCCACTGCGAGGGCATTTGGCCATACTGGAAGTCGCCACCAGAGGTGGTGTAGTTGACATCACGGAGCTGGATGTTTCCTCCCAACCAGTCGTTGTAAGCCTGCGCATGTGCGCTGGAATACATACGTGGGAAGAGCATCTTCATACCCGAAGGATATTGCAGAGATTCGAGACTCTCAACATCTTCATAAGTGTCGGCTTCGTTAGCTTGCGTTTTTTCCTTGCGGTGGTGCTCCGTTGTAGTATTATAAATGGCCTGTCCGTTGGCATCAAAGTCGGGCTGAGAAGTGAAGGCTTGGCCGAAGAAGAGCGGTGTTTGGCCGTATTGGTCACGACTGAGGTAGCTACCCAGCGAGAAGATGTCCTCGGGGGAGTTCTGATCCATTGGCGGATTGGCAACGGAGCGAATCACGATGACAGCATAAGAACTGTAGCCAATCATCAGCATGAGCATACAGAGGAGGCTCGTGTTGAGAATGCGCTTGCGCAGCAGCATCTTTCCGTCCTTTCGCTTCATGTTGAGCAAGAAGTAGAGCGTAGCTAAGAGTACGATGCCGATGAGCACGGACATAAAGCCTGTTCCGAAGAACGGGATACCGAGCATGCCGACACTGGCGAGGTAGAGCCCGTTGGTGAGCGTGCGGTTGGTCTTTGTGGTGCTCCAAATGGCCGTTAAAACAACGGCGATGAGGGCGAGGATGTAGACCACCATACCTGTATTGAACGGCATTCCGAGGGTGTTGACAAAGAACAGCTCAAACCAGCCGCCCACCTTTACAATGCCCGGGACAACGCCATAGAGCACGGCGGCTACCAGCAAGAAGCCTACGAGCAGAGCCACCAAAGAGCCTTTTGTCTGGGCTTGCGGATGGCGCTTGTAGTAGTAAACCAAAGCGATGGCAGGGAGGCAAAGAAGGTTGAGCAAGTGAACGCCAATGCTCAAGCCGGTAAGATAGAAAATCAGTACAATCCAGCGGTCGCTGTGTGGCTCGTCGGCGTGGTCTTCCCACTTAAGGATGAGCCAGAACACCAAGGCGGTGAACATGGAGGAGTAGGCGTAAACCTCGCCTTCCTCGGCTGAAAACCAGAAAGTGTCGCTCCAAGTGTAAGCCAAAGCGCCCACAACGCCCGAACCCATAATGGTGATGATTTGTCCCCAAGTGGTGACCGTCCCGTCCTTGCAGATGAGCATCCGCGTGAGGTGGGTGATGGTCCAGAAGAGGAACAAAATACACAAGGCAGAAAGGAGCGCCGACATGATATTGACGCAAAAAGCCGCCTTGGCAGGGTCGCCTGTGAAGTGGGTAAAGAAGTTACCCGTTAACATAAAGAATGGTGCACCGGGCGGGTGACCTACTTCCAGTTTTGTTGCCGTAGAGATAAACTCAGGACAATCCCAGAAGCTCGCCGAAGGTTCTACTGTCATGCAGTAGGTAAAGGCGGCGATAGCAAAAACAATCCAACCGATGATGTTGTTGGTAATTTTGTACTGCTTCATTGATGTGTTTGAATATGTTATGATAGTTTTTGATTTGCAATCTAATACAATTTACAAAAGTAGAAAGATTTTTCGGCATTCCAATAAGGAAGCCGGGATTATTGAGCCGACAGCCTTATTGTGTGCGCGGTTTGGGCGAAAGGAAGAGGGGAATTTTGAGGGTAAAAATAAGGGCTTATCACACTATCTCGCGAACGGGGCGGAGCAGGCCGTCTTTGACTTCCCATATAGTGGTGTTGCTGACTGTGGCATCATGGCTAACAAGGAGCACAGCACTGTGGTTGTTTTCTTCGCGCAAGAGATTGTAGAGAAAATCCTTCCCTTCGAGGTCGAGATGGGTGTCGGGCTCGTCGAGGAGAAGGAGATCGGGTTGGGAAACGATGGCGCGCCCCAGCAAAACGCGTTGCCACTGCCCGCCACTAAGCCCTTTGATGGGCCGCTCCTTGAACTGACTGATTTGTAGGCGTTCGAGCACACGGTCGACCTGTTCTTTTTGTTGGCGCGAAAAGCTTGTAAAGAGACGTTTGCGGTTTTGCAGTCCGCTCAGTACTACCTCGCCCACGGTGATAGGGAAGTCGCGATCGATGCCTCTATACTGTGGTAGATAGCCCAGCGTGAGTCCTGGTCGGCAAACGATGCTTCCTGCGGTAGGGGGCAACAGTCCTGCAATGATTTGTAGCAATGTGGTTTTACCCCCACCGTTGGGCCCCGTCAGAACGATAAAGTCGCGCTCAGATATGGATGCGCTGACATGGTCGAGAATGGTATTCCGCCCGTAAGTAAGGCAGAGGTTATCGAACTTGAGTAGTTCCTTCATTTTTCAAAGCCTTTGAAATGATGGAAAGCTCCGTTGGCCAGTCGTAGCCGAGCGGATTGATAATACTTACCTTTGCGCCTAAGTGCTCCGCTATGCGGCGGGCAGATTTTCCGCTGTATTCCTTTTCTATGAACACCACTCTGACGTTTTCGTTCTTACATGTTCTGATGAGTTGTTGCATTCGTGCAGCAGAAGGTTCTTTGCCGTCTTGTTCCACCGCCAGTTGGCGCAAACCGTAATCGCGAGCAAAATAGCCGAGAGCGGGGTGGTAGATGAGAAAACTGCGATGGCTCACATCTTTGAGTTCGGTACGGATTGCGGCATCAATGCTATCGACACGAGCATCGAAACGTTTGAGGTTGTCTTTGTATATCTCAGCATTGGCGGAGTCGGCTTCGCACAAAGCGTTGCAAATGTTGCTGGCTAAGATGCGGGCATTACTTGTCGACATCCATACATGTGGGTCGGCCGAGTTGGAACTATTTTCACTATGTTGTGCTGCCAAGAGATTAACGCCCTTCATGAGTGAAACGATTCTCAGCTCAGGAGCAGTCTCTGCCATTTTCTCCAGTTGAGTTTGTTCGAACCCCAGCGTACCCACTGAAAAGTAGAGTTGACTCTGACTGAGCTCCACTATTTGGTGCGGCGTTGGTTCGTAAGTCTCAGGGCTTCCTCCTGTTGGCATGAGTGTAGTGACCTTGTAGTGGTCGCCCGCAATCTGTTCTGTGAAGTAGCGCAGCGGTTCGATACTGACGGCTATGCGCGGACGGGTGTCCGTCAATTCGCCAGCACAACTCGTGAGAAGAACGCTGATGATAAGTAGAATGGCAAAACGAGTTATTTTCATTTCTTTATAGTGCTTTGTAGGCGGAGATAAGTATGGCATAACGGGCAAATTTCCCTACGGCAATGTTGAACACAGAGTAGAGAAGATTGGTGCGAAGGTAGCCCATGGCCACAGTAATGACACTTCCCAAGATAGGAATCCATGCTAAGAGTCCTGCCCAAGAGCCATATTTGCGTACTTTTTGCTTTCCCTTTTCTAATTTTTCAGGTGAAACCTTCGTCCATTGCTGTATCCATTCTTCTTTTCCCAAGGAACCGATGAAATAGTTGAAGAGTGCACCAAGAACATTTCCCAGCGTTCCCCAAATGAGAAGTTCTGTGGCGGGAGTACCTGCTGTGAGCAGAGCAATCATCACAACTTCGGAGCTGAATGGGAGGAAACTTCCAGCCAAAAATGCTGCAAGGAACATTCCGAGGGCACCATTTTCGATCAGGAGCTGTTGGAGGGAGTCAAGCATAGTGTGAGTCTGTTTATAGAGGGAGTAGGTCTTTCAACCAACTCTCCAAGGGTAGTAATCCTGAATTATAACAATAGAGTGCGAAGGTGAGGACTAACCAAAAGATGAACCAGATGTTCATGAGCACTCGCCCCTTTGCAAGGGTGAAATAGTGGGCAATGAGTGGAGAACTATTGACGATCAGAAGAGGGAAAAGATAATTGAAGAAACAAGGATAAGCCACCATGCCGCCAATAAAGGCCAGTTCTTGTATGATAAATATGTAGAAACACATTCTCACACGAATCTTGTCGTTGAAGTTCGTGCGATAGTAGTGGATGAGTCCCAACAAGACGAGTGCCAGAATAAAGCCAAAGTTGACATACTGCCAGAGAGGAATGCTCTTGTAGTCGGGAATTTGATATTCAAAGTAGGGGAGGAAATAGAGAAAAGCTGTATCGAGCTGGTTCTTCCATACAGCCCAGCCGGCAAGAAACCAATAGGGGATAATAAGTCCGAAAATGCCTGCTAAAAACGTGCGCCAAGTGAGCGAACGTAGTTGAACAACCATTTCGAGGTAGAAAAGGATGGGGAGTAGAAGCATCGGAGGGAAAGCAAGGCTTCCGAGACCGAGGAAAAAGAAAGTGTGGAAAATGATGCCTTCTGGACGCGACTTTTGATAGGAGTTGAAGAGAAGAAGGTAGGACACCACTAAACAATAGGCGGGAACCATCTGCCAACTGAGCGAATGTGTGAATGTACAAGCTACGGAGAGCATCAAAAAAGTACAGCTCACCATGCGCGAACGAATGCGCAGCAGTTGGTTGCGATTGTTGAGCTCCATCAGCAAATAAGCCATGAAGAGTGTCGAAGCCAAACCTCCGACACTCCAAATAGTTATGGGGTCGAATACAAACCAGAGAATACTGGCGATGACGACCATGATGGGCAACGTGAGCGGCCCAGTGACTACTTTGTTTCTGAAACTTTTATCAATCATTCTTATGAATAAAGTTGCGAGGGGGCTGTTGGGAAACTCCCCAAAGATTCTGACTGCGCGAAGAGATGAGCGAAGTAGCAACTTTCTTGTGCCTATTCCTTTATCCCTACTTACAGTACATCTTTTCCGATATCTCGACGGTAGTATTTACCCTTATATTGGATTTGTTCTGCCCCCTTCATGCTCTGTGCCAGAGCTTCTTGCTGTGTCTTACCATAAGAGCTAACGGCAATAACGCGGCCACCATTTGTAACGAGTTGTCCATTCTTGATGCTTGTTCCAGCATGGAACACAACGCTTCCTTCAACGGCTGCTCCCGTAATGGGGAATCCTTTCTGATAATCGCCTGGATAGCCACCACTGACAAGCATCACGCAGACTGCCGCACGCTCATCGAATTCCACTTTGCGCTGGTCGAGGTTACCTTCGGCCACACCTTCAAAAAGGTCTACGATGTCACTCTTCAGGCGAAGCATGACGCTCTCTGTTTCGGGATCGCCCATGCGGCAGTTGTATTCGATAACTTTCGGTTGCCCATCGCAGTTGATGAGGCCGAAAAAGATAAAACCCTTATAGTCGATGCCTTCTTCTGCAAGCCCATTTACAGTTGGACGTATAATCTCTTTTTCCACTTTTTGCATCCATTCGCGAGAGGCAAAAGGAACGGGAGTGACACTTCCCATACCGCCTGTATTCAATCCTGTGTCGCCTTCGCCAATACGTTTGTAGTCTTTGGCTTCGGGGAGCAACTGATAGTTCTTACCGTCGGTCAGAACGAAGACGCTACATTCAACGCCACTCAGGAATTCTTCGATGACCACTCGGCTACTGGCGTTGCCAAACATTCCGCCGAGCATTTCGCGGAGTTCTTTCTTGGCTTCTTCCAGTGTTGGGACAATCAGAACGCCTTTTCCTGCTGCAAGCCCGTCGGCTTTAAGGACGTAAGGTGCTGAGAGTGTCTCTAAGAATCGGCAACCTTCTTCCACGTGGTCGCCGTCGAAGGTGGCGTAAGCGGCCGTGGGGATATTGTGGCGTTTCATGAAGCCTTTGGCAAAATCCTTCGAACCTTCCAATTGTGCACCCACCTTAGAAGGACCGATGATCTTCACATCGCGGAGCAAACTATGATTCTGGAAATAATCTGTGATACCTTTAACAAGCGGCACTTCTGGTCCAACAACCACCATGTCAATTTCGTAGTTGATGACAAAGTCTGCCACCTCATCGAAATCAGTTGGTGTCATCTCCACATTTTCTCCAACGGCCGCCGTGCCGGCATTACCAGGACCGATGTAGAGTTTTTCGACTTTGGGACTTTGTGCTATTTTCCATGCTAAAGCATGTTCGCGTCCGCCGCTCCCTAAAAGCAAGAGTTTCATAACGTTGATGTTTATAGAGGTTTGAGTGGCAAAATTACGCCAATATCCCTGCATAACAAAAGTTTTATACTTTTTTGTGTCGTAGAGCTTCGGGCACGGACAGATCGGACTGTTTAGATTGGCTCAGCTGATAGGAGGAAAACTCAAAAGAGAAAGCAAACAACAAAAATCCCCCGCTGGTGGTTAGACCTGCGGGGGATTCCAAAGTGCCTATGGCTATTTAATCATATAAATTTTCTGATTAGAAATCGAAGCTGCTGCCTTCCGGCTTTTGCTGCTCTTCGCCAAAGTTGCGACGCTCGTGGTGGTCACGGAAACCGCCTTCGCGGCGCGGACGACGTTCACCGTGGTTGTCACCATCGCGGCGCGGACGGCGCTGTGGGCGATCCTCCCAGCCTTCGGGTTTCTCTTCGAGCACACGATGAGAGAGGCGGAACTTGCCCGTTTTTGGATCGATTTCGAGGAGCTTTACTTTGATTGTGTCGCCTTCTTTGATGCCAGCTTCCTCAACAGTCTCGAGACGCTTCCAAGCAATCTCAGAGATGTGGAGCAAACCTTCCTTGCCCGGCATGAATGCTACGAAGCAGCCGTAAGGCATGATGCTAATAACTTTTGCATCGTAAACTTCGCCCACTTCGGGAATAGCAACAATGGCTTTGATCTTACCAACTGCTGCATCGATACTTTCCTTGTTGGGAGCGCTAACCTGTACGACACCACCTCTTTCGTCTTCGTCGATAGTGATAGTGGCGCCAGTTTCTTCCTGCATGCCCTGGATGATTTTTCCACCCGGGCCAATGACAGCTCCGATAAATTCTCTAGGAATAGTAAACTGCACGATGCGAGGAACTTGTGGCTTGAAGTCTTCACGAGGAGCCGGAAGCGTTTTAAGCATCTCTCCCAGGATATGTTCGCGACCTTGTTTAGCTTGTTCGAGAGCCTTTTCGAGGATCTCGTAGCTCAGACCATCACACTTGATGTCCATCTGCGTTGCAGTCAGACCGTTTACAGTACCTGTAGTCTTGAAGTCCATATCGCCCAAGTGGTCCTCATCGCCAAGGATGTCGGAGAGAACAGCATATTTCTCTTCGCCTGGATTCTTAATAAGACCCATAGCAATACCGCTGACGGGATTGTTGAGAGGCACACCAGCGTCCATCAAAGACAATGTACCAGCGCAGACAGTAGCCATAGAGCTCGAACCATTTGATTCGAGAATATCGCTCACAACACGAACGGTGTAGGGGAAATCCTCAGGAATCTGCCCCTTAATACCGCGCCATGCCAAGTGGCCGTGACCGATTTCGCGACGACCTACGCCGCGCTGCGCCTTAGCCTCGCCAGTGGAGAAAGGAGGGAAGTTGTAGTGGAGCAGGAAACGCTGGTAGCTCTTGTCCAGCACGTCGTCCACCATTTTCTCATCGAGTTTCGTGCCGAGAGTGGTAGTGGCGAGAGCTTGCGTTTCACCGCGGGTGAAGATGGCAGAGCCGTGAGGAGCGGGGAGCGGACTTACTTCGCACCAGATGGGGCGAATTTCCGTTGTCTTACGTCCGTCGAGGCGCTTGCCTTCGTCGAGAATGCAACGGCGCATTGCGTCGCGTTCTACGTCGTTATAGTATCTGTCGATGAGCGTATTCTTTTCTTCGAGTTCGTCAGCTGTCAGGTCGGCATGTGCTTCAGCATATTTCTCTTTGAAGTTCTCGCGGAGAGCATCGAAAGCATCCATGCGATCGTGCTTAGGCAGAGCCTTACCGATGATGTTGTAAGCGGGCTGATAAAGTTCGTTGCGAATTTCTTGACGCAACTCTTCATCATTCACTTCGTGACAGTATTCGCGCTTCACGTCGGTGCCGAGTTCCTTCATCAGTTCTTTCTGGATGCGGCACATGGGCTTGATGGCTTCGTGGGCAGCTTTGAGAGCAGCGAGGAGTGCGCTTTCGGGCACTTCTTTCATTTCGCCTTCCACCATCATGATGTTGTCTTCCGTAGCACCCACCATCAAATCCATATCGGCTTGCTTGAGCTGTTCGAAAGTTGGGTTGATGACGAATTCTCCATTAATGCGAGCCACGCGGCATTCAGAGATAGGACCATCGAAAGGAATATCGCTGGCAGCCAAAGCGGCTGAAGCTGCGAAACCAGCCAAAGCGTCGGGCATATCTACACCGTCAGCAGAGAAAAGGATGATGTTGACATAAACCTCAGCGTGGTAGTTGCTGGGGAAGAGGGGACGGAGAGCGCGATCAACAAGGCGACTCGTCAGAATCTCATAGTCGCCAGCACGACCTTCGCGCTTTGTGAAACCTCCGGGGAAGCGACCAGCAGCAGAATACTTCTCTTTGTAGTCACACTGCAAGGGCATGAAGTCAGTACCAGGAACAGCGTCTTTAGCGGCAGTGACGGTGGCAAGCAGCATCGTATTGTTCATACGGAGCATCACAGCACCATCGGCTTGCTTAGCAAGCTTACCAGTCTCAATGCTGATGGTGCGTCCATCAGGCAGTTCGACGGTTTTTGTAATTACGTTCATCGTTATAAATAGATCTATTAAAAATATATTTTCGTCTTAAAATCGTGCAAAGATAATAGTTTCTTTCAGAATCAATTGTGTTTTAGGCCTTTTTAATCGTAAACCTTTGTTTGAAACTTATGTTCCTACTTTAATAAGTCTACTCTAAAGAGAAATGTTTAGAAAAGGCTTTAGAAGCTTTGGGCTGATTTATAAGTCTTTGTTTATGAGTATAAATTGGCGTAGTATAAAAGCGTTACTTCTTTTTTATGAGGCTCACTGAAAGAAGAGAGACTCTATAATCTTTAGTATGTCGCTTGCATTTTTGTATCTTTGCAGCCATTAGCACACTATAATATTTAAGATGGTACTAAATTATATCTGGATCGCATTTTTTCTCATTGCTTTTGTGATTGCCGTTGTGAGACTTATTTTCTTCGGCGATGTGGAAGTATTTCCCAATATCATGAACTCTACTTTTGAAACGGCGAAGCAAGGATTCGAGATTTCGTTGGGACTGACGGGAGTGCTCTCACTCTGGATGGGTGTTATGAAAATTGGCGAGAAGGGTGGAGTTGTCAATGTGTTGGCGCGCTTTCTGAGTCCGCTCTTTACACGCCTCTTCCCCGATATTCCGAAGAATCATCCTGTTTACGGCAATATCTTTATGAACATTGCTGCCAATATGCTTGGTCTCGACAATGCGGCAACGCCGCTCGGACTAAAAGCAATGGAAGGAATGCAGGAGCTGAATGCGAAGAAAGACACGGCAACCAACCCTATGATTATGTTCCTTGTACTGAATACGAGTGGGTTGACGCTAATTCCTGTCAGTATCATGACCTACCGTTTCCAATGTGGAGCAGCTCAACCAACGGATATTTTTGTGCCAATACTGATTGCAACTTTTATAGCCACGATTGCAGGTATTATCATCACTGCTCTTTATCAACATATCAATCTGCTGAACCGCACCCTTCTGCTCACGCTCGGTGGAGCAATTGCCTTGATTGTAGCTTTGATAGGTGTGTTTATGCAAATGAAGCCAGAGCAGATGAACGCCATTAGTAGTACTGCTGCCAATGTGTTGCTGTTCACGGTTATTATTACTTTTATAGTAGCCGGAATGAGAAAGCGCATCAATGTTTACGATGCTTTCATCGAAGGAGCAAAGGAGGGTTTCTCCACCGCCGTGCGTATTATTCCCTATCTCATCGCCATCCTCGTTGCCATCGGAGTTTTTCGTGCTTCGGGTGCTATGGATTGGCTCATTGGTGGCATTCGCTGGTGTGTGGAATTGACCGGGGCCAATGCCGACTGGGTGGGCGCGTTGCCAACAGCCATCATGAAGCCTCTTTCTGGTTCTGGCGCGCGAGGTATGATGGTAGACGCGATGAATACTTATGGTGCGGATTCCTTTATTGGGCGCTTGAGTTGTATTTTTCAAGGTTCAACAGATACTACATTCTACATCTTGGCCGTTTATTTTGGTAGTATCGGTGTGAGTCGTACGCGCCACGCCGTAGTCTGCGGATTGTTGGCCGACTTAGCAGGCGTGGTTGCTGCCATAGGTGTTTGTTATCTTTTCTTTGGGTAAGCATGCACGCTATAAACCTTAGCTTTTAAGCATGCAAAGAACCTCGATGAAATCGCTAAAATATACATGGCCTTATAAGATCTCTTTCAAGATTGCAGGGCAATAAAAAATAGATAAAATGGCAAACTTAAAGTCTTTAGTAAAAGATACTGTTATCTATGGTATGAGCAGTATCCTCGGACGATTCCTCAACTATCTGCTCGTGCCGCTTTATACGATAAAGATGGCAGTGGCATCGGGAGGCTATGGTGTTGTTACAAACATTTATGCCTACACAGCCCTGCTCTTGGTTATCTTGACCTTTGGCATGGAAACCACCTTCTTTCGCTATGTGAACAAAGAAGGTGAGAACCCTGAACGGGTTTATTCCACAACGCTCATCGCTGTGGCGTTGGTGGGAGTGCTCTTTGTGGCCCTCGTGTTGGGCTTTTTAACTCCCATTTCATCTGCGTTGGGATATGCTTCAACGCCACAGTATGTTTGGGTTATGGCAGTCTGTGTGGCAATTGACGCATTTCAGTGCATACCCTTTGCATATCTGCGCTACAAGCGTCGCCCATATAAGTTTGCGGTGTTGAAATTGCTCTTTATCTTCCTTAATATCTCGCTCAATCTGATTTACTTCCTCGTTGTTCCAACGCTTTATACAGGGCCTGATTGTGCGGTGGCTCCGCTGCTGGCAGAAGGCGACGTGGTAGATGTGAGCTATGTGTTCTATATCAACTTGCTCTGCACGGGGAGCGTCACGTTCTGTTTCTGGAAAGAGTTGACGGGCTTCCGCTGGACACTGGATCGCCCCTTGCTCAAACGTATGTTGAGCTATTCTTGGCCCATACTTATTTTGGGTGTTGCAGGTATCTTGAACCAAACAGCCGATAAGATTATTTACCCGATGATTCGCAGCGGACGGCAGGGACACGTTGAATTAGGTATATATGGTGCAGCCGTAAAAATTGCTATGATTATGGCGATGATTACCCAAGCTTTCCGTTATGCCTATGAGCCTTTCGTGTTTGGTAAAAGTAGAGACAAAGATAACAGAGAAACATACGCCAAGGCAATGAAGTATTTTATTATCTTCACCCTCTTAGCTTTCCTCATCGTTATGGGATATATGGATATCTTGCGCCATGTCATCGGTCGGGGCTATTGGGAAGGGCTTCGCGTGGTGCCTATCGTTATGGCAGCAGAAATAATGATGGGTGTCTATTTCAACTTGAGTTTTTGGTACAAACTCACCGATCGCACCATTTGGGGGGCAGTATTTTCAGGCGTTGGTTGCTCGGTTCTCATCGCGGTTAATGTTCTTTTCATTCCGCAATACCACTACATGGCTTGCGCCTGGGCCGGTTTTGCTGGTTACGGAACGGCGATGCTCCTGAGCTATTTTGTGGGGCAGAAATACTATCCCATCAACTATCCCTTGAAGAGTATCTTTGTCTACGTTGCCATTACGGCTCTTTTCTTCTTCATCATGCAACAGGAGCCAGAAACGTGGAATGTATGGGTACGTGTGGGTATCAACACTGCACTTATCCTTGCTTTCATCGGACATTTTATGTATTGGGATTTACCCAAGAAACACCGCAAGGCATAATGTGGTAAAATAGATGGAGACAGCTCTTGTCCTATCCGATAAGAAACTAAAAATAATGCATCAAACACATACTCTCTCTAACGGTCTACGAATCATTCATGAACCTTCTCGTTCAGAAGTGCTCTATTGTGGCTACGTTGTCTGTGCAGGCACACGCCACGAGGATGAAAAAGATTCTGGAATGGCCCATTTCATCGAGCATCTGACCTTTAAAGGGACTACTCATCGCAAGGCGTGGCAAATCACCAATGGATTGGAGCGTGTGGGTGGAGACCTAAACGCATATACAACCAAACAAGAAACGGTTTATTATGCTACAATCCTGCGCCAAGACTTTCGGCGCGCTGCTGATTTGCTCACAGATATAGTTTTTAATAGTACTTTTCCGCAGCATGAAATAGATAAAGAAGTAGAGGTTATCTGCGATGAAATCGATAGTTATAAAGATAGCCCTTCCGAACTTATCTTTGATGAGTTTGAGAGTCTTATTTTTCCAAACCATCCTTTAGGGCGTGATATCTTGGGCTCGAAAGAACGACTTCATGAATATCGTACTGCAGACGCGCTACTTTTTACACATCGCTATTATCAACCGAACAACTGTGTGTTCTTTGTTTATGGTAATGTGGACTTCAACCGCATTGTGCGTACGCTCGAAAAACTTACAGAGGGGATTGGTTCTGTGTCCACTAATAGTGCCCCACGTTTGCAACAAACTACTGCACCGATTGAAAAGCCGCGCGAAGCCGTTACCCTTTTTCGTCACCACGACACTCATCAAGCACACGTTCTTATAGGTAATAGAACTTTTGGTGGGCGGGATCCGCGTCGCTACGGCCTTTTTCTTTTGAATAATATCTTAGGTGGTCCTGGTATGAACTCTCGCTTTAATCTGAGTTTGCGCGAGCATGCTGGATTGGTTTACTCTGTTGATTCCTATTTGGCAACCTATCCCGACGAAGGTCTGTGGGAAGTTTATTTTGGTTGTGATGTGGCCGATGTGGAGCGCTGTCGCAGACTCATCAACAAAGAGCTTCGCCGAATGGTGGAGAAGCCTTTAACGCAGAATCAGCTCAATGCCGCTCTCAAGCAAGTAATTGGCCAAATAGGAATTTCGGATGAAAATTTAGAACAACACGCCATCGGGCTCGGAAAAAGCTTTGCTCATTATGGCCGATACCAAGGTAGTCGTGAAGTGGTGGAGCATCTCCGCGAACTCACGCCTCAACAGCTCCAAGAGATTGCGGCAGAGGTGTACGACGTAAATCGTCTTACTACGTTGGTGTATAACTGATGTTGCTATCCAATAGCTTTTGAACCCCTGCCGCAATAGATGCTAACCCAAAGTTGCTGGGGCGTATGTCCGCCAAAGGGATCCAGAAAAGTGCTGCGGCATCATCATGTGCAATAAGTGCCGTTTCATCGAGTAATTGGCATAAAAAGAAAAGATCTGTGGTGTGTACGATGAAATCGGAATAAACGTATTCGTTGGGCAAGGAAAATAAAAACTTTTCCACCACAGCCTTTCCGCCTGTTTCTTCCTCCACTTCGCGCACGATGCCCTCCTCAGCAGTTTCCCCCGCATCCACAAAGCCTCCAGGAAGATCGAGAGTTCCTGCCGTTGGATTGAAGGCGCGGCGAGTGACAAGGAGTTCGTTGCGCGAATTGAGAATAACAGCCACAGTGGCCGCTGCTGCATTGTGGTAGAAAGTGAAACCACAGTCTGTGCAACGCTTCGATTTGAAATCGTTCACCTCGAAGTGTGCAGAACCGCAACAAGGACAAAAAAGAAACTTAGCGAGAGGGTGTATCATATAAAAAAGAAGTATCTTTGTCTGCGAAGATAATCAATAATTAAAAAAACAGACTTTTATGCAAGTAACATTTCTTGGCAACCCCGTTACATTAGTGGGTGAGCCTCCCAAAGTAGGTGAAAAAGCCCCCAAGTTTGGCGGTGTTCGTGGTGATCTTAGTGTTCTTCATCTGCCCGAACTGCTCGGCAAACGTGTTGTGCTGAATATTTTCCCCAGTCTCGATACCGAAGTTTGCGCCATGTCCGTGCGCCGTTTCAATAAAGAAGCTTCCGAATTAGAGAATACCGTTGTGCTCTGTGTCAGCAAGGATCTCCCCTTTGCTCAGCAGCGTTTCTGCTCAACAGAAGGGCTTGAAAATGTAGTTCCTGTAAGCGTGTTCCGCTGCGGATGCTTTTCAGAGAAATATGGCTTAGAGATTACCGACGGTCCACTGAAGGGGCTTGAAGCTCGTGCCGTTATCGTGATTGACGAAGAAGGTACGATTGTCTACGAAGAGGTGGTGAGCGAAATCACTCATGAACCCAATTACGAAGCAGCACTGGACGCGCTGAAGAAGTAATTAGGACGGTGAATAAAATAGATTGAGCGTACAAAATTCTTTATAGAGTTGACGCGCAATATCCTTGAATCAAATTGATTGTGTAAGAGGATTTATTCAACTTTTAGTACCTCTAAAGATTCAAAACAATTTACGGCGTATTCTTCTGGATTGAGGAGTACGCTGTTTTGTTTGTCCTAAACAACATTTGTCTTTGTGTGGAATATTTTGTAGAAAGAATCCTGGTGCAGAGTTCTTAAAAAATATTTAACGCTTTTTGCAGAGATTATAAAATGTTTTATCTTTGTCTCCTTTCTTCTTTTAGCTAAAGAAATATGGAACAGAACACCAATATATTTAAGAGAATCTTCCGATTCTATATAGAAGGATTTCGGAACATGACATGGGGACGTACCCTGTGGCTTATCATAATTCTGAAATTATTTGTTTTCTTTGTAGTTCTGCGTATTTTCTTTTTTCAACCCTACTATAAAGGTCTTAACGACAAAGAAAAAGCAGAGATGGTAGGAAGAAAACTAATGAAATGAAAACTCAATTAAAATAAAATCTATCAATGGAACTTTTATCTATTCTTGTTGATTGGTCACGTGCGCAATTTGCGCTGACAGCCTGCTATCACTGGCTGTTCGTGCCACTCACACTGGGATTGGCCCTTATCATGGCCATTATGGAAACCCTCTACTATGTGAAGAAAGACGAATTCTGGAAGCGAACGGCGCAATTCTGGATGAAGCTTTTTGGTATTAACTTTGCCATTGGCGTTGCTACTGGTTTGATTCTGGAATTTGAATTTGGAACCAACTGGTCCAACTATTCTTGGTTTGTGGGCGACATCTTCGGTGCGCCACTGGCTATTGAAGGTATCGTGGCTTTCTTTATGGAGTCTACGTTCATTGCTGTAATGTTTTTCGGCTGGAACAAGGTGAGCAAAGGCTTTCACTTGGCATCCACTTGGTTGACGGGCATCGGCGCCACTCTCTCTGCATGGTGGATTCTTGTAGCAAATGCTTGGATGCAACATCCCGTTGGTATGGAGTTCAACCCGCTTACGGTGCGCAACGAAATGGTAAGTTTCGTAGAGGTAGCTCTTAGTCCAACAGCTGTCGTTAAGTTCCTCCACACAGTATCAAGCGGCTGGATGACTGGCGCGTTTTTCGTGTTGGGTGTGAGCTGCTGGTTCTTGCTGAAAAAGCGCAACAAGGAAATGGCGCTCCGCAGTATCCGCGTGGCAACGTGGGTAGGTATTATTAGCACTCTCGTTGTGATGGGTACAGGTGACCAAAGCGGTGTAGATATTGCTAAGAATCAACCGATGAAACTGGCTGCTGCAGAAGGTTTGCAGAATGGCGGTCAGCGCGCTCATTTCTCTATTGTACCAGGTGTTGAAGTTCCAGGCGTTCTCTCTGTTTTGGCAACACACGACCTCGATGGTTATGTGCCAGGAATTAACGATCTCATCAATGGTTATACACTCCCCGATGGCACTAAGCAGCTGGGTGGTAAAGAGAAAATGGTGCTGGGCAAGCAAGCTTTGGCCGATTTCCAAGCTTACCGTGCCGCTGTTGGAAAAGATAGTGTGGCTGCTGCCGCTGCTGCGCAACGCCTTAAAGCCAACATGCCTTATTTTGGCTATGGTCATATTCAGAAAGCGGAAGACCTTGTGCCCCCCGTTGACATTGTATTCTGGTCGTTCCGTTTAATGGTGGGCTTAGGTGGATTGCTCATGCTGATTGTTCTTCTCTTTGCTTGGTACGATCGCAAGGGTAAGTTGGCCGATACGCGCTGGCTCTTGAAGGCCGGTCTTTGGTCAATTCCGTGCGTTTACATTGCAGGTCAAGCAGGTTGGACTGTAGCGGAAGTGGGCCGTCAGCCATGGATCATTCAAGATATGCTCCCTATCAACGCTGGTATTTCTAATTTGCAAAGCTCCAGTGTCATCATCACATTCTTCCTTTTTGCTGCTATCTTCACAGTGTTGCTCATTGCTGAAGTTAGCATCCTCACAAAGGCCATCAAGAACCATAATTCCGAATCTCTATGATAACTTATCAATTTTTGCAACAATACTGGTGGTTCCTCATCAGTCTGCTGGGTGGTTTGCTCGTATTCCTTCTTTTCGTACAAGGAGCAAACACCCTCATCTTTCGCATTGGTCATACAGAAGAAGAGCGCGAGCTCATCGTTAATTCCACGGGCCGTAAATGGGAGTTTACTTTCACCACGCTCGTCACCTTTGGTGGAGCTTTCTTTGCCTCCTTCCCCTTATTTTATAGCACCTCGTTTGGTGGTGCCTATTGGGTGTGGATGCTCATTTTGGCCTCTTTTGTTCTGCAAGCTGTGGCATACGAATACCAGAACAAACCTGGAAATGTTTACGGGCGTAATGTTTTTCGCGCTTTTCTTGGTTTCAACGGCTTTTTCGGCCCTTTCCTTTTGGGTGCAGCAGTAGCCACATTCTTTACGGGTTCAGAATTTATTGTAGAAAAGAATGCCATCGGAGGTGCTGATCTGATGCCAGTCATCAGTAGCTGGGCTAACAATTGGCATGGACTTGAGGCGTTGGCCAATCCATGGAACTGGTGTTTAGGTTTTGCTGTGTTCTTCTTGGCGCGCTTGCTGGGTTCGCTCTACCTCATCAATAATATTGATGATGAAGTACTGCTCCCTCGCTTCCGCCGTCAGTTGCTCATTGATGTTGTTCCATTCTTGATTTTCTTCTTGGCTTTTGTGGGCAAACTCTTGCTGGGAGAAGGTTTCGCTGTCGATGCCAACGGCGTTGTTAGTTTAGAGAGTGGAAAATATGCCGCCAATCTGTTTGGCAATATCTATATTCTGTTGCTTTTCCTCGTTGGTGTAGTAGGAGTTTTGGCAGGGATTATCTTGACCCTCCTTCGCCCCGCGTTCAAGCGCGGTATTTGGGCAGCAGGTATAGGTACGGTACTGACCGTTATGGCATTGTTCCTCATTGCTGGTCTCAATGGAACGAGCTACTATCCCTCTACGGCCGATTTGCAAAGCTCTTTGACCATTGAAAACAGTTGTTCAAGCGAATTCACGCTTCGCACGATGGCAATAGTTTCGTTAGTTATTCCCTTCGTCCTTGCCTATATCATCTATTGCTGGCGCGCTATTGACTTACGCTCCATCACGCGCAAGGAAATGGAAGAAGAAGATCACAAATACTAAATCCGTATATCTTTGATCATAAATAAAGGAAACCGTCATTGAGGCGGTTTCCTTTTTTTCCGTTGTTCTTCATCTCTATTCCAACGAACAGGACTAAGTTTACATCAGTCCAGCAGCCTGAAACACCTGCTGGTTTTCATTGGAGCACTGCTGTCTCGTCAAGAGATGCATACCGCAGATAGCCATCTTTCGCAAGAATGAAAGTAGGACCATCCATGGGAGACTCTACATCGGCCATTGACTCATCATCAAAAGCTCTGTAGACATCATAGCCTCGCCATACTTTTAAGTACTTGGCAGAAGCATAGCCCAGTTTGCGAGCAAGCCGCACAACCTTAGCTTCGAGTGACCTAGTGTTAGCCATATTGAGTACTATAATTTATTGAGAGAGAATAATTCCCTCTCCAAAGATATGTATTACTTTCATTGTCTCCAAATCTTTTTTCTCTCTATTTTTCTTATTTGTCAGAATCAGTTTGACAGAGGATCCCCGCAAAGCCTTTATTCTATCGGTTTTTGCAAAAAGAAAAGGTTTCTGAATAAAATTTTTCTCTACAATATGTTATTTTATAATTAGTTGTACTCTTGTGAGGAAAGTAGGTGAGAATGTGTTTCTCTGTCTTTTCTTCTTATTTTTCAAATGTGGCCGGAAATATCCTTATAGCGTTTGAAAATGCAATAAGGCTATCAGCTGACGCGCTTATTGTGTCAGTTGAGGCAATAAGGAAGCCAACGGCTGGAATAAGAATGTATTAAAAGCAGTAGGGGAGGCCATCTTTTTTGTTCAATTAAACCTGTTATATCCTTAATGAATTCTTCTGATATTCAGATAGAAGTGTTGCTGTGTGCGTTAAATCGTATTCTTTGTTTGCTTTGTAAGTGGAATAGATGATAATTTGTTGTTTATTAACTGTTTATTGGTTCTGGTATCGTGTTTTTATTTATACTCTACTCTTTGTGAACTACAATCTCTCCAAGGAGAGATGTGTGGGCTACTTTTGATATGCGCCTTCCCCTGTTGCAAGTTTGCTTTTCATTAGTTTTTCCATATCTTTGCAAGCTAATAAGTCTCAATACATTTATATGTCAGTAGAAATCAAAAAGGTTGAAACAAAAAGTGACCTGAAAAAGTTCATTCGTTTCAACTATGAGCTATACAAAGACAATGCGTACAGCGTGCCTGATCTGTACGAGGATATGCTCAACACTTTCTCCACAACGAAAAATCCTGCTTTCGAATTTTGTGAAGCCGAATATTTCTTGGCTTTGCAAGATGGAAAAATTGTAGGTCGCGTAGCTGCTATCATTAACAATCGTGCTAATAGCACTTGGAATCAAAAAGTGGTTCGCTTTGGTTGGATCGACTTCATCGACGACAAAGAAGTGAGCCAAGCACTCATCGATACGGTAAAATCGTGGGGCAAGGAGCGCGGAATGACTGAATTGCAAGGGCCTTTAGGCTTCACCGATATGGATGCAGAAGGGGCTTTGATTGAAGGCTTCGACCAGTTGTCCACCATTGCCACTATCTATAACTATCCCTATTATCCCGAGCATTTTGAAGCACTGGGTATGGAGAAAGCAGTGGATTGGGTAGAGAAGAAAATTTATATCCCCGAAGCCATTCCTGAAAAGCATGCACGCATTTCTAAGATTATCCAAGAGCGCTATAATCTTCACATCCGTAAGCTGAAAAACCGTAAGGATGTAGAGGAAAACAATTTGGGTCGCCGCATCTTTGAGCTTATCAACGAAGCTTACGCCCCCCTGTTTGGTTTCTCTCGTATGACCGATCGGCAGATTGACGGCTATGTAAATATGTACATTCCTCTGCTCGATTTGCGAATGGTGACGCTCATTGAAAATGAGAACAACGAGCTTGTCTGCGTTGGAATCTCCATGGGGTCTCTTTCGCGCGCCATGCAGAAGGCGAAAGGCAAACTCTTCCCCTTCGGGTGGTTCCATCTGGTGAAGGCGCTGAAATGGAAACACGACAAAGTGTTGGATTTGCTGCTTGTTGCCGTTCGTCCAGACTATCAGGGTAAAGGTGTGAACGCACTGCTCTTCACGGATCTCATCCCCATTTATCAGCAAATGGGCTTTGAATATGCAGAGAGCAACCCCGAGTTGGAAATCAATGAGAAGGTGCAAAGCCAGTGGCAATATTTCAAAACAGAGCAACACAAGCGCCGCCGCTGCTACAAAGCAGATATCTAAATACAGCATAACGACAAAGTCCCAACCATATAATGGCAGAAGAAAAGGAAGCAGAACTGACGCCCGCAGTTGAATATCATCAGCGCGAAGAATACGATGAAAGTAAAATCCGCCACTTGGACGATACGGACCATATCCGTACGCGTCCTGGTATGTATATCGGCCGATTGGGCGATGGTAGCCATGCCGAAGACGGTATCTATGTGCTGTTGAAAGAAACGATAGACAATTCCGTCGACGAATTCAACGAAGGTTTCGGTAAGCGTATAGAAGTGGAAGTGGAGAACGAAAAGGGAGCCTCCATTCGCGACTACGGTCGCGGCATTCCCTTGGGTTCGCTGGTGGCTGCCGTGTCGCAGTTGAACACCGGTGCTAAGTACGATACAGCTGTCTTCACTGCCAGTGTGGGTCTGAATGGTGTGGGTTTGAAAGCTGTCAACGCACTCAGCCAGAAGTTTATAGCGCGTAGTCATCGCGATGGCCGATTCCACGAAGCCTCCTTCGAACGTGGCAAACTCGTTAGCGAAAACGAGGGCGACACAGAGGAGGAGAACGGTACATATATTTATTTTGAACCCGACCCTACGCTGTTCCTCCATTTCAAGTTCCACGATGAATTTGTCAGCAATATGCTGCGCAACTACACCTATCTGAATACGGGTCTCGCCATCTTCCACAACGGCCGCCGCATCATCTCTCGCAATGGTCTTGAGGATTTGCTCAACGACAATATGACGGAGCAAAGTCTCTATCCCATCGTGCATCTGCAAGGTGAGGGAATCGACATTGCGTTCACGCATACCAATCAGTATGGTGAGGAATACTACTCCTTCGTCAACGGCCAGCACACCACGCAAGGCGGTACGCATCAGAGTGCCTTCAAAGAGCATATAGCACGAACGTTCAAAGAATTTTTCGGAAAGAACTTCGACGTGCAAGATGTGCGCAACGGACTCGTTGCAGCTATTGCGATTCGCGTGATAGAGCCTATGTTTGAGAGTCAAACTAAAATAAAACTTGGTTCTCTTTCAATGGCGCCCGATAAAGATAAGAATGGTCGTCCTTTCCCCCTTTCAGGCATTAGCGTGAATAAATTTGTTGGAGATTTCATCAAGGAGCACGTCGACAACTATCTACACAAGCATCTCGACATTGCTGAAATTATTCAGCAAAAGATACAAGACAGCGAAAAAGAACGCAAAGCCATTGCGGGAGTAACCAAGGTGGCTCGTGAGCGCGCTAAGAAAGCCAATCTCCACAACGAGAAGCTCCGCGACTGCCGCCTGCACCTCAACGATACCATCAAAGGTAAGCGAGCCGGCAGCAAGAACCGCGAAGAGGACGACCACGACCTGCGCGAGGACACGAGCCTCTTCATCACCGAGGGCGACTCTGCCAGCGGTAGCATCACCAAGAGCCGCGATGCCAACACGCAAGCAGTGTTCAGCCTTATCGGAAAACCGCTCAACTGCTTCGGAAAGACGAAAGAAGTGGTCTATACCAACCGTGAATTCTATCTCTTGCAGTCGGCACTCAACATTGAAGACGGGCTCGACGGCTTGCGCTACAACAAAGTTATTATAGCCACGGATGCCGACGTGGACGGAATGCACATCCGCCTGCTGATGCTGACTTTCTTCCTCCAGTTCTTCCCCGAACTTGTCAAGACGGGCCACGTCTACATCCTTCAGACGCCGCTCTTCCGCGTACGCAATAAGAAGAAAAAAGTGAAGGCGGCAAAAGTGAAGACCGTAACAGATAAAAGTGCGGGAGCTGCCATTCTGAAAAAAGCCCAGAACAGCGATCGTTCCGAATATGAAACTATCTACTGTTATACAGAAGCCGAACGCTTGGCAGCGATTGAGAAACTAAGTCCCGACCCTGAGATTACCCGTTTCAAAGGTCTTGGCGAGATTTCCCCCGATGAGTTCCGCCACTTCATAGGGCCCGACATCCGTCTCGAACAAGTTCATCTCCACAAAAGCGATAAGGTGAGCGATCTCTTGAGCTACTATATGGGTAAGAACACCATTGAGCGACAGAACTTCATCATTGATAACCTTGTGGTGGAAGAAGATCTCGCAGAAGGAGATGTTGATAACGACATATTGGACGAATAATTTTTTGTCCTATTCAGTAATAAAACCGCAACAATCAGTCAGTCCGCTGCCTTTGTTGCGGTTTTTATTGTTCAGTTGTTTATATCAAAAAGATGTGAAAACAGAGGCAAAAAGTTAGGAAAATCGTAACTTCGCGCTCTAATAAAAAGAACAGACATTATGAAGATAGCCGTGTTCCCAGGGTCGTTTGATCCCTTCACTGTTGGCCACGCCAGCATCGTGGAGCGCGCCCTGCCCATGTTTGATAAAATCATCATTGGTGTGGGTGTGAATGGAAGCAAACGTCCGCTCTACACGCCAGAACAACGCGTACAAGAAATCAGCGAACTCTATAAAGATGAGCCACGCATCAGTGTTGTTAGCTACAATGATTTGACCATTGATTTGGCGCGCCGCCACAATGCACAGTTCATTGTGCGCGGACTGCGTAGTGTGAAGGACTTCGAATACGAGCGCGACGTGGCATCTATGAACCAACGCCTCGGAGGAGTCGAAACAGTGATGCTTTTCTGCGAAGAACGCCACGCCTATATCAGTTCGAGCGTTGTGCGCGAACTCATTGCCTTTGGCAAAGACGTCTCCGACTTTCTCCCTAAAAAAACAGAAAATAAAATAGAACAATGAAAAAGTACATATTCCTACTGTTCGCCCTGCTTTGCGCGAACGGTCTTCATGCGCAGCACGATTTCGGCGACATCGACGTTGAGCAGCTTCGCAAATTGCAGATGGCGCAAATGGCCATCACCAGTCTCTATGTGGACAGTGTTGATCAAAAGAAGTTGGCCGAAGATGCCATTCGAGGCATGCTCGACAAGCTCGATCCTCATTCCTCTTACTCTAACGCGAAAGAAACCAAGCAGCTCACAGAGCCGCTCGATGGCAACTTCGAAGGCATCGGTGTACAGTTCAATATGCTGGAAGATACACTCGTGGTCATCCAAACCGTGCGCAAAGGACCGAGCGAGAAAGTCGGAATCCTCTCTGGCGACCGCATCGTGAGCGTTGATGGCCTCCCCATTGCCGGCGTGAAAATGAGCCGCGATAGCATCATGACAAAGCTGCGCGGCCCGAAGGGAACGAAAGTGAAACTCGGCATTGTGCGCCGCGGCGTGAAGGAGACGCTCTACTTCACTGTTACGCGCGACAAAATCCCCCTTAACACGCTCGACGCTTACTACATGATAGAACCCGGTATTGGCTATATCCATCTCGAGCAGTTTGGTGCCACCAGTGGTAAAGAAATGAACGATGCCATCAAAGCCCTACAGAAACAAGGTATGAAGCATCTCATTCTCGATCTTCAGATGAATGGCGGCGGATATTTAGGTTCTGCTGTTGAGGTGGCAAATGAGTTTTTGAAACCAGGTGCACTCGTGGTCTATACTGAAGGCCGCAAACAGCCCAAGCAGGTGCTCACGGCCGAAGGTGGCGGACTCATGCAAAATGGTAAATTAGTGGTACTCGTTGATGAATACACCGCTTCAGCTGCCGAAATCGTTTCGGGAGCTATCCAAGACCACGACCGCGGCACCATTGTTGGACGTCGCACCTTTGGCAAAGGCCTTGTACAACGCCCCATACCTCTCCCCGATGGCTCTATGATTCGCCTGACTACGGCCCACTACTACACGCCCTCTGGGCGTTGTATTCAGAAGCCATACGTCAAAGGACAGAAGGACGAGTACAACCAAGACCTCGAGCAGCGCTATAAGCACGGCGAACTCGTATGTAAAGACAGCATCCATCTCGATTCTACTAAAGTGTATCGCACATTGGAGAAGCAACGTATCGTTTATGGTGGCGGTGGCATCATGCCCGATGTCTTCGTACCGCTCGATACTACAACCTACTCCAAATACTACCTCGCTCTGCGCCGTGCCAATATCATCAATGAGAAAAGTTTGAAATTCATCGACAACCACCGCAAGGAAATCAAACGCCAGTATCCCGAATTCAAAAAGTTTATGGACACTTACGAAGTACCGCAAACGCTCATCGATGAGATTATCGAAGCCGGCAAGCAGAAAAAGATAGAAGCCAAGGACGATAAGGAAATGCAAAAAACGCTCCCCGACTTGCGTTTCACGCTAAAGAGCCTCATTATTTATGATGTGTGGGATCGCAACGAATACTTCCAATTCGTCAATCGCCGCAGCGATATTGTCAAGAAAGGTCTCGAACTCATTAAGAAGTAAGTACCTATACCTTCATATACCAACCATTCCCGAATCTTTGTGGCTCGGGAATGGTTTTTTTGTTTCACTGCCTCTCTGTGGAGCGCCTTTGTAGTCAGGTACAAGAAGTGTAATACAGTCATCACGCTGGCTTTTTATTACAACAAGTGTTGCCAGAAAAAAGCTGATGAAGCTTCGTTTTCTTTAGAACTATCTCATCATACTGATGATGGCAAATATGCTCAAAGGGCTTTGCATGTTCTCCATTCAACGTTATTAAGTGCTTCCATCATTCCAGCAAAATCTAAGGTTTTTAGTGGTTGTTTTCCTGGAGCGTAGCTACATGAGTTTACTTTCTTATCCCATGATACAGAAACAAAGTTTTGCGGGCGTTTACATTCTAACAGGCACGAAGGGCTTTGAAATGGCTTCCCTTCTGCTACTATCGAAATCTGTTTAGGAGTTGGCGTATTGCTGTATCTTTGGGGAATGATAATAATTTGATCTGTAGGGATGATCTCGCTTAATCTTTTATACACAGATTGTGCTGCATCAATTTTATCCTTCCCAACAAGGAGGTTAACGCCAGGTTTAATATTCGTCTGCATCATTTTTTGTATCTGGCTCAGAACTCTAGCAACCTCATGCTCTTCATTGGGATAGTGTATGGTGAAATGAACCTTATCGGGCTGGTGAAGCATGAGTTCGTTCCAGATAGACTCATCCAGTAGTGGAAGTCCATTCGTTGTTACTGACAGATAACATCTATTGTACAATGCGTCAATGACTTCAAAGATACCTTCATATTCAAAAGGCTCCCCGCCACCAAGCGAAACAGCTTTGATACCATGTGCAACACAATCAGAAGTGAAGTCAATCACCTCTTGTGGTTTCCACCTTAGCCCGCGACTGTTTCTACTACTATGGTTATAACAAAACGGACATTGTTTGGAGCAATAGTTACTAAGATCTATAGATAATATTTCAATCATGAGCTTTCCCCTGTTTTTTGAGTTCTTCCATTTCCTCTATAGAATATGAATATGGCGATATGGGCCCTTGATATGGCTTTTTAGATAATCTGATAATTTCTTCCTTATGAGTATCTAGTTCAGACCTTCGGTATATGGGGTATAAATTTTTGTTGATTTCTATGCAGTGCTGACTGATTGGGAAGACTGTTTGAACTACGCAGCACGCACTATCTTCTATGATGATAACATTAGGGCGTAAGGTTGAGATGATGTTCTCAAGCCAGCCGCTGGATTTTTTGAAAAGTTCACAGAGAGCTTTATACTTTATTTTTGCTTTTATCTCCTCTTTATCCATCGGCATGTGCTTACAATTGTTTTTTGTGGGAACATTGGGTATATAGCTCAGAGCTATCATTTTATCCTCCAACGCACATAATTCTTCATCATTCCAAAAATCCGTGTATTCAAAGGTGATAGGAACAATAAAAAGAATCGTAGGTTCTAACACGTCTGTTTTAGAGAAAGTAAGTGTACATTTAAAATCACACTTCTTACATCCGTTATCTGATTTGATGGGACAGAAGTCGTAAAAATCAAAAACCCAACTGTCGGTAAGTACCCACCTGTCTTTTCCATCAACCATCGGCAATAGAGCATACTCATTGTTTTCAACGTGCATTATGTTTTTACATGAAAGCACGACAGATGGAAACCATCGGGCAATCTGCAAATCTTCGAGCTCCTTAAATTTTCCAGGTATTTTCAGAATTTTGTCGTGATAAATCTTCTTAATCTGTGAGATTTTCACAGGATGAGAAGGGATATTCATGCGCTTTTGCACTGTATCAGGCCAATAGGGCTGCAAGTAAATATAATATGGCGCTTGATTGAAGTCCTTTACGAAGTCCATCTTACCCTCAGTAGGGTTATAGTTGGCATCCATATTAAGTTCAGGATAGTCATAGACATACTCAATAATTCCTGCCTTTATGATTTGGTCAAGACCTGAACCTTTTATTATTGAATTGTCATTTGACTTAGTACAGTTCCAAGCATCAATCTTGTAAAGGCCCAACTCTTCTGATATACACCCTTCATATTCTATCTTTGAATTATTTACGATATTCAAGAATCGTTCTTTCTGACTCTTGTCTATTTTTACAACGACCTCAAACCAAGCGTCTTGCTCACTAACTGAATGAGGTTTTCCCAACAATTCTTCAATCTGTTCTTTGGTAAGTTGGATTGAATCGTCTATCTTGCCATTGTGAAAGCCTTCTCCAAAAATTAGATTGTTAGCAAAATTGCAATCCTGGTGTACACCAAGTGGAATCGGGCCATTATCATCGAATTGCATAATAGCAATATTCCCCTCATCGTCTACCATATACCATGATGTAGACATGGAATGCGTTGCAGGATATTCTTTATCTGTTTTCATGTGCAGTTTTTTTTGATTACATGTTTATGATTTGTGCTGTAGAGGGTAAGAATGTTCTCTAAAAAGTTGGTGATATTGCTGATGTTTATAGTATTATGTGAATAAAATACAAGTATATAAAAGGAAGGTCCTCTCTGGCAAAGATACAGAATTTCCTATATCACTAAATGAGTATTGCAAGAATATTGAGGTTGTTCCTACTAAACTCTCTATACATCCTATAGCTTCAGACTATAACCGCATGAAAAAATGTGCAGGGATGTTTTGAAAGGCAATTATTGTGTATATGCGCGTGAATATCCTTATTGCGTCAGCTGAGAGAATAAGACTGTCAGCTGACGCGCTTATAGTGTTTCTAAACGCAATAAGGAAAAATATGAGTGGAGAAGGATTCGCTCTTTCCTATAAGTTATTTTTTAGTGGGGGAGAGGGTTACAATATTTTTTCAAATGCTAAGCGTTCTGTTTTTTCGGTGGTACCGCGCTGATAGTAGACTTTTCCGCAATAAATGAAGCCAAGGTGGCGTACGAGAGAGAGCATCTCAGCGTTATCGTAGTTGGTGTCTATGCGGATGCTCTGCACTCCGCGTTCTCGGCAAAGGCGTTCTGCTTCGGAAAAGATGCGCCGCGCGAGACCGCGTCCCAGTGCGGAATGCAGAACGGCCACGCGATGAACAACAGCATAAGGCGCCGCAGAGAGCCAACTTCCTTCGAGTGCATCGTAAGCTGGTTCGCCGCGAAAAGAGATGGCTGCATAAGCCACTATTTCCGCGTCTTCCTCTATAACATAGCCCACGCCCGAATCGAAGTCGGCTTGTAAGTCAGTTTTAGCAGGGTAGTTTTCATCCCACTGCTGTCGCCCCTTTTCCACCATAGTTTGTGCAGCTTCACGAAGGATGCGAAATACCGTATCAAAATCAGAAGGGCGGACAGATCGGAAAAAGGTTTGCATACACTCTAAAATTAGATTGCAAAGAAAGCAAAACTCGTGCGTTTATACAATCTATGGCGCATCATTTAGCTTCTTTTGCTATTAAAAAATGATTTTTCGGAGAAAAAATTTTGCTGTATTATCGGTAAGTACTATCTTTGCACCGCTTCTTTAACGAGGAGCAAGGATTGTCCTATGGTGTAATGGCAGCACTAGAGTTTTTGGTTCTCTCAGTCTTCGTTCGAATCGGAGTAGGACAACGCAGTTAGAGTCCTGTGCTTTTGCGCAGGACTTTTTGTGTGTTTATTATGTGTGAAAAGAGTCTTTGTGAGCGGTTGAGAACGAAGAATGATAGCAAAAAACTCATTGTGAGGCAGATACTTTAAACAATCTTTTGCAAAAGCACAAAAGAATCGTTACCTTTGTGGCATCATTACTTACATTATCAATTAAATATCTTTTTTATGAAGAAATCTCTACTTCTTTTAGTTACATTGTTTACGGCCCTGTTTGCAGGAGCAGAAACGATTGACAACAAAACAGCTACATGGACAGCCTCTGCTAATGGTGCTCTCACGCTGACTTCAGGTACCTACACTCTTACTGCATCAAAGGCAGAAGGTAAGACTGTTCCCATGCATCACAAGGATGGCGATATTCGTGTGTATGCCAAAGGTACATTGACCGTTACGACTACGGGCGCTAACATGAAGTCTATCGTGTTCAATATTGCTAAGACTGGTATCTACACTCAAGCAGATATGTCTGCTTCAACGGGTACTGTAACTGTTGATACAACAGCAATGACTGTGACTTGGACTGGCGATGCTAACAACGTGGTTCTCACTGTTGGCGATAAGGCTACTTATGGTCGTCAGAGCACTAAAAATGGTCAGTTCCGCTTTATCAAGGCTGAAATCACAGCAAACGGAACTTCTAGCAGTGGTGAAACTGGCGGAACTCAGACTGCTACAGAAATGACGATTGCTAGTCTCAACGCTCTGACAGCTGATCAAGCAAACGTTCGTCTGAAGTTTACAAATGCTAAGGTGCTCGGTTCTCACACTACGAAGAAAGGTGCTAAGTCTATCTATGTTCGCGAAGGCGACAAGGCTATCATCCTTTTCAATACTGGTCTTGAACTGAACGATAATGCAGTGCTCAACGGTTATGTTGATGTTGATTTCAAGGTTTATAATGGTATGCCTGAGGTGGTAAAGAATGCTCAGACCTCTGCAAGCAATCTGACTGTTACTGAAAGCACAGAAGAAGCAATGCCTGTTGAAACAACTATCGCTGAACTCAATGCTAAGAACCACTTGGCAGACCTCGTTGTCCTGAAGGGTGTCACTATCGAATCAGAACAGAGCGGTAAGTACACTAACTACTACGCTGTTTCTGGTAGCGAACGCATCCAGCTCTTCGGCGGTGTCGATGTGAAGGATTACGTGAATGGTAAGAAGTACGACGTAGTGGCTATCTTCAACCAAATCTTCAAAGGTACAACGCCTGAAATCGCTCCTACGAAGGTAACAGAAGCTACTGCTACTGGTATCAGCACTATTCAGGAAGCTCAGAAGGTTGTTGTTTACGACCTCCAGGGTCGCCGCGTGCAGAAGGCTGAGAAGGGTCTCTTCATCATCAACGGTAAGAAAGTCCTCGTGAAGTAATTCACAGCACACAAAGTTTCTTATAAGGTCGTCCAAAACTGGGCGACCTTTTTTTGTGTGAAAAAACACTCTATAGCTTAATCTATTACTATTAAGAATAAAAAAGCTTGGGGAGGGTATAAAACTGACCTGATTTCACAGAGAAAAGGGCTTTGTGCAAAATAAAATGAAAAATTCTACAAAAAATATGCAAGAGATTTAGATAAAGATATATATTTGCAAAGTCAAGTTAACAAATCTTCGTTACGAGGCGAGTTATAGAAAATACAAAACTCAAAGAAGGATGACTCTCTAGCATAGTTATTTCACTAAGACGAAGAGACCTGACAAGAAACAAAACAAAAACCTAATCAAACAAAATAAAGTAACAAACCTTTTAATCATCTTCATCTATGTCTCATCTCTCAAATTCATTCGGAGCGTTTTTGCTTCTGACGGTTATGGGTGGTGGATTGGCACCAGAAGTTTTGGCGTCAAGTGTCCGACCAACGATGACTATCACGCAGCAGCAAGATGCGCTACAAGGCGTAGTAACAGACGCTAATGGCGAACCTGTAATGGGCGCCGCTGTGCGAGTTAAGAATTCGGGCCGTGTTTCCGTCACTAAGGGCGACGGTTCTTTCTCTATTCCAGGAGTGAAAAAAGGCTCTGTTGTAGTCATCTCCTTCTTGGGCTATGACACACAAGAGGTGACGTGGAATGGTGGTCCACTAAAAGTCACTCTTCAAGAAAAAGACAATACACTGGGCGAAGCTGTAGTAGTGGGCTTCGGTACGCAGAAACGTGTCAATATGACAGGTTCTATTTCTACCGTTAGCGCAAAAGAAATCCAAGCTCGTCCTGTTAATAGCACTGTTGAAGCACTGCAAGGTGTTGTGCCTGGTATGAACTTCGCCGTAGGTTCAGGCGGTGGTGCGCTCGATTCTGATTTAAACTTCAATATTCGTGGTAAAGGAACTATCGGTTCTGGTTCTTCCGTAACTCCGCTTGTCCTCATCGACGGTATGGAGGGCGACATCTCAACCCTCAACCCTCAAGACATTCAAAACATCTCTATCCTGAAAGATGCGAGTACCTCCTCTATTTATGGTTCACGCGCAGCAGGTGGTGTTGTTCTCGTTACAACGAAGAAAGGTAAAGAGGGTAAGGTATCGATCAACTACAACAACTCATTCCGTTTCAACTCTCCACTTAATATGCCGGAGATGATGAACTCCTATGAGTATGCTCTCTTCTTTAATGCAGCTGGACATAGCACCATGTTTACAGATGCTAAGTTGCAGCAAATCAAAGACAATCTTGCGGGAAAAGGTGGCCCCACAATGTACGCCAACCCAAAGACTAACCGTTGGGAGGTTTGGGACAATCTTGATCTGCTCCCATCAGGCAACACCGATTGGCTGAAATACCACTTCGGCAATAGTTTCTCACAAGAGCACACGCTGAGTATTTCAGGCGGTAGTCAAAAGATGCAATACTACTTCTCTGCTAACTACCTACAGCGCAATGGTATGCTTAAGCAAGCTAAGGACGACCGCAACCGCTATGCCTTCACAGGGCGCATCAATAGTGAGCTGGCTCCGTGGGCGCACTTCGGTTATACAACTCGCTTCAACCGTGAGGATTTTGAACGTCCGTCGTTTGTTACTCCTCTCTTCTATCACAATGCTTGCCGTTACTGGCCGATTGTTCCGACTATTGACCCAAATGGACACCCCGTACGCGAATCTTACTACGAAATGCTTAATCGTGGTGGTCTTTACAATATTCAGCAGGATAATCTGGATCAGCAGTTCTCACTCATTCTTGAACCTATCAAGAACTGGACGATCAATACTGAATTGAACTATCGCGCAAGCACCACTTTCCGTCACGAAGATTATCAGACGGTTTACGCTTGGGATGTTAATAACAATCCATACGCAACAGACAATCAGACTTCTTCCGTAACGGAATACGCTTACAAGTCTAACTATTTCAATCCGAATATCTATTCAACTTACCTTCACAGCTTTGGTGATCACAATTTCAAGGTGATGGCCGGTTTCCAAAGCGAATGGTTCCACTATCGCAATGTGACAGGTTCTCGTGATGGTATTCTTTCTAGAGTGCCTACACTGAACACTACTTCCACCAATCCGCGCGTAGCAGGTGGTTTGGCAAGTTGGTCAACAGCAGGTTTCTTTGGTCGTTTGAACTACAACTATGCTGAACGCTACTTGGTAGAAGCAAGTCTTCGCTACGACGGTTCTTCTCGCTTCATCAGATCAAAGCGTTGGAATCTCTTCCCCAGCTTCTCTTTAGGTTGGAATGTTTCTAAGGAAAACTTCTGGAAACCTATCGAAGATAAGATCAATAACTTGAAGCTCCGTTTCACTTGGGGTAAGCTCGGTAACCAAAACACGGACAACTGGTATCCCTTCTATTCTACGATTGGTTATAGTGCTAATGCCGGTAACTGGTTGCTCAATGGAGAGAAGCAGAATCTGGCTTCCGAACCAGCTCTCGTCAGTGCATTGCTCACATGGGAAAAGACCCGCACATGGGATCTCGGTGTTGACTTCGGTGCTTTCAACAACCGCTTGACAACCAGCTTCACTTACTTCCAACGCAAAACTTTGGACATGGTAGGTCCTGCTCCTGAGCTTCCTGATGTACTCGGTACGGCTGTTCCTAAGGTGAACAACCTCGATATGACCTCAAAGGGTTGGGAACTCACGCTCGGATGGCGCGATCATATCAACGATTTCTTCTATGGTGCCGACCTCATGCTGAGCGACAATCAAGTGGTTATAGATCGTTATCCCAATGCAGCGAAAGATCTCTCTCAGACATACTATAAGGGTGCTCACTTAGGCGATATTTGGGGTTATGTTACAGAAGGTATGGCTAAGACTCAGGAAGAGATGGATGCTCACCTGAAGAATGCTAACCAAGATGCGCTCGGTTCTAATTGGCGCGCTGGTGACATTATGTACAAAGACCTTAATGGTGATAAGAATATCAATACTGGTCAGAATACGGCGAACGATTCTGGTGACCGCAAGATTATTGGTAACTCCACTCCGCGCTACAACTTCGGTCTGAACCTCACAGCCAGCTATAAAGGCTTCGACTTGAAGGTATTCTTCCAAGGCGTTCTGAAGCGCGATTATTGGCCTGGTGCAGGTGGTGGCGGTGTTATGTTCTGGGGTGCCAGCGGTGGCAAGTGGCAGAGCGTTGCTTTCAAGGAGCATCTCGACTACTTCCGTGCCGATGCAAACGATCCGCTCGGACAGAACCTCAACGCTTACTATCCCGAACCTGATTGGAGCACACAGAAGAACCAGCAAGCACAAACTCGCTACTTGCAGAATGCAGCTTACTGCCGTCTGAAGAACGTTACGTTGGGCTACACTCTCCCAGAAGCACTAACACAGCGTTTCTATGTTCAGAAAGTTCGCTTCTTTGTTTCGGCTGAGAATCTCCTCACTTTCACTAAGTTCACCAAGATGGGCGATCCCGAACTCATCGACGCCGGTGGTTGGGGCTTCAGCAAGACTTATCCGCTCTCTAAGACATGGTCTGTTGGTGTAAGTGTCACTTTCTAACTCTCATAATTCGCTGAGAAAAGAGCGGAAAAGTTCTATTCCGCATCAATCTAAATGTACTCTTTAATAAAAAAGACATTATGAAACTAAAATATTTTTCACTGCTGCTGTGTGGTGCGTTAACACTGACAAGCTGTAATGACTTTCTGGATCGTGAACCAGAAGATAGCCTTACTCCCAGTAAGTACTTTACAGCCGAAGCAGACCTTGCTGCATATAGTATCCAATACTATAATTTCAATTCCATCCAACCTGGTTCTTACGGCATTGGTACTTTCGCCGATGATAACGGTACAGACAACCAGGTGAATGCTGGAGGTTCTAACCTATGGATTCCAGGACAATACAAGGTGGGTAGTAGCAATCCGTGGAACTTCACCCAAGTGCGCCATTGCAACTACTTCTTCGAGCAGGTTCTTCCCAAGTACGAAGCTGGTAAGATTCAAGGCAATGCGGATAACATTAAGCACTACATTGGCGAAATGTATCTTCTCCGTGCATACGCCTACTTCAATCTCCTGAAGAATATCGGCGACTGCCCTATCATCACTACTGCACTTCCCGATGAAGAAAGCGTTCTTCTCAAAGCCTCTCATCGTGATCCGCGTAACAAAGTGGCTCGCTTCATCCTTGAAGACCTCGACAAAGCTATCAGTCTACTCAAAGAGGTTTCTCCCGACGGCAAGAAAGAACGCGTTTCTCGCGATGTGGCTTATCTGCTTCGCAGTCGCGTAGCTCTCTACGAAGGTACATTCGAGAAGTATCATGCCGGAACAGCTTTTGTTCCAGGTGGTAAGGATTGGCCCGGTGCTGCTGAAGATGCCGCTGGCTATGACAACGCTGCCGAAGTGAAATACTTCCTCGGTGAAGCCATGAAGAGTGCCAAGATGGTGGGCGACAAGATGGTTAGCAAACTGGCCGAAAATACTGCCACAGACGAAGGTATGGATAATAAGTATAAGTCCATTAATGCCTACTATACAATGTTCTGCGATGCGGATATGTCCACTTATCCCGAGGTGCTGATGTGGCGCGAATATAGCGTTGCGAAAGGCACAGGTCACAACACGCAGCAATATTTCCAGAAGAACGGTTGCAACACGGGTTGGACACGTGGCCTTGTCAATTCCTTCGTGATGGAGAACGGTTATCCCATCTATGCCGCAGCTTCTGGCTACAATGACTCTCAAGAGCTGAATGGTATTAGTGCTACATTGGCAAACCGCGACTCACGTATCCGCATCTTCACAAAGGGCGACAACAGTGTTGAGAGCTACTTTGCTGATGGTACCACCGCCAACGTTCAGTTGGGGAGCAGCATTTTCGAAGAAACAGAAAAGCGTGCGGTAACGGGCTATATGATTAAGAAGGGTAAGCACTACGACCCCACCATGTATCTGACCCACTTCCACAGTGTGAATGGTAGTCTCTTGTTCCGTGGCGTTGAAGCTCTGCTCAACTATATAGAAGCATCTTATGAACTCAATGGAACAATTGATGCTACAGCTGAAAGCTATTGGAAGGCTATCCGTCGCCGTGCAAAGGTGAATGAGAACTACAATATAACAATTGCTGCCACCGATATGAACGAGGAAGCTAAGGGCGACTTTGCTGCTTACTCTCACGGTAAGCTCATCAATGCAACGCTCTATAATATCCGCCGTGAACGCCGCAATGAGCTGATTGGCGAAGGCTTCCGCTGGGCCGATTTGCAACGCTGGCGCGCTTGCGACCAGGTGAAGAACTACCAGGTTGAAGGTTTCCGCTATTGGGGCACTGTTTACGAAGGTGCATTCCGCGACAAAGACGGTAATGATAAAGCTGTTGTCGACTTAACAGGTGAAAAGGGTAATATGTCTGCCAAAACTTTGAGCAACTATATTCGTCCCTACCAGATCAAGCCTGCTGACCACAACCTGCTCTATAATGGTCTAAACTTCACTCCGGCTCACTATCTCATGCCGCTGCCACAATCTGTTTTCCGCAAGACGGCAACCAATAAGGCAGATCTGAAAACATCTGTTGTTTATCAGAATCCAGGTTGGCCTATGATAGATGGTAATGGAGCCGAAACCATTGAATAAGTCTAATATCTCTTAATGAAAGAGGGGAGTGTTTACTTCCCTCTTTTTTTGAGGTTCATCCCCGAATTGCATTGGTGGTTTTCTTTGTCTATGAATACCAGTATAATTCGGGGATAAACCCGATTCCCTTTCCGCAATACCCTTAAGTCGGTATGGCGGTTTTTTGTTAGAAGCATAGCATTGCAAGAGTATATGAGTAAAGAGACATACGAGTAGAAAAGGGTGCAGTGCGACACCGCTGGTGTCGGAGGTGAGTTTTGCTACATCTCCCACGGGTTCACCCTTCGGGCATCACCCGCGGTTAAGCATGGTGTGTCCCCGCAGGGGACAGTGGATAGGGAGCTATGACTTCTATTAGTACTCCTACCAAGAAAACTCATTTTTTGTTGTCACGTTGTCACGGAGGAGTAAACACGTTGATAAATAGATGCTTGAGGGTGTGACAACAAAATATTTGTTGCCACCTTGTTGTCACGCGCTCAATCTATACATTTTCAGTCGTTTATGTTCATAGTGTGACAACGTGACGACAAAAACGCAAAAAACAAAATTCTGTGGAGAAGTGTGTTTTCTTGTAGTTGTGGTTCTATTTGTTGAACTCGTAAATACAATAAGAGCGTGGGCTGACGCAATAAGGATGTCAGCTGACAGCCTTATTGTATCTTCAAACGCAATAAGGATATTTTTGCCTGTGTAGATAAATAAGTGCAACTCTCTTTTGGGGAAATTGCAGAGAAAGCTTCCTGTTTGAAGCTTTCCGTGGTGAAGATACCGTTTTTGTATATTCTATTTTTCGAAGTGTTGATAATCCTTCGAGTGACGCCACGCGCCGCCCCATCTGAAGCCATGCTCAAGGAAGAGGCGGTGGCAGATGTCGCCATGCTCAATCTTGTAAGCAAATTTTTTGGAGCGATCAGCGTAGGGTAGAGCCGTTGTGGGTGCAACGGAGAGTTTTCCTTTTTGCCTTTTGCAATGGGGATTATAGAGCGGGTTGATGTCGACAGCCATTCCACGGGAGTGGGCTGATAGTTTTTTCGTACCTCTCACGGAGCGGAAGCAGAAGCAGCTGGTGTTGTTAGCACGCATAGAGTTTTCGTCGTTGGCGTTGTAATTGTCGATGAGCACCATTCGCTCGATGGGGTAGTGCGCATCGAAAAGTTTGCTAAAGATAGTAACCAGTGTGCCAGCAATGCGCTTGTTACACACCATTTCTCCCAGCCGTATTTCGCCCTCTTTGTTGTAATGGAGTAGGCGCAGATAGCGCAGTTCTTCACGCTCGATAGCATTTGTTTTAGGAAATGATTTTCCCAACATTCTCTGAAACACCTTGTCGGGGATGCGCTGAGCAACGAAGCAATGGTTTCGTCCGAATTTCTCCACAGCTTTGGCCGACACCTTCCGTCCAGCATCCCAGCGTTGCAGCACCGCATCGTCCGTTTCCGCCACCGTTGCGTGGGCAACTGCAGTCGTCGTTTTGTTTTTCTTTGGCGTTTGGGCGCACAGCATAAGTGCGAACATTCCCATCACTACGCACAGCTTTCCTCTCTTCATCACGTTTTGCAATAAACAAAAAAAGAGGAACCACTTCTTAGTGATTCCTCCATGGCGCTTCAGGATGGGCTTGAACCAACGACCCCCTGATTAACAGTCAGGTGCTCTAACCAACTGAGCTACTGAAGCAGTGCTCTTCTGAGATATTTGCGCTTCAGGATGGGCTTGAACCAACGACCCCCTGATTAACAGTCAGGTGCTCTAACCAACTGAGCTACTGAAGCAGGATAATGAGGTTTCTCTCAGAATTGCGGTGCAAAAGTAATGTCTATTTCCGAAATAAGCAATACCTTTGCATAGAATTTTGAAAAAAAAGTTGAAATGAAGAAGATTTTAGGCATTGGCAACGCTCTTTGCGATGTTTTGACACAGATTGACGACTCTGTTCTCAAGGAATTGGGACTCCCGAAAGGTTCTACGCAGTTTGTGGACTTCGAGGGGTATAAAAAGCTCAATGAGAAGCTGGAGAAACTTCAAACCAGCTTTGCTACTGGTGGCTCTGTGGGAAATACGATGTTGGCACTGGCCAATCTCGGCGCAAAGCCCGAATTTATCGGGAAAGTGGGCGATGATCGCTATGGCGAGTTCTATAAAGATAATTTTTTGCAGCATGGCGGTATTCCTCATTTCTTGATTGGTGATCTCCCCACGGGTGTTTGTTCGGCTTTTATTACCCCCGACGGACAGCGCACCTTCGACGACTATTTGGGCGCAGCGGCCACACTGACGGCTGATGATTTGCAAACGGAATGGTTCGACAATGCCGATATTTTCTATATTGAAGGTTATCTCGTGCAGAACCACGAAATGGTGATGCGCGCCGCAGATATTGCCAAATCGAAAGGGCTGAAGATTGGTCTCGACTTTGGTAGCTATAATATTGTGGAGGATGATCGCCCCTTCTTCGAACAACTTCTTCAGAAAGTCGATATTATTTTTGCCAACGAAGATGAGGCCAGATCCTTCACCGGTAAGTCCGATCCCGTTGAGGCTCTCAATGTGTTGGCCGAAAAATGCGAAATCGCGATTGTCAAGATAGGCGCTGAAGGATCTTTGGTAAAACGTGGAGAGGAAGTGGCTCGCGCGGCAGCAGAGAAAGTCCACAAAGTGGTAGATACCACGGGAGCTGGCGATTATTTCGCCGCTGGTTTCCTCTATGGCTTGAGCCGTGGCGAATCTTTGGAAACCTGTCTTCAGAAAGGTGCTCTCCTGGCGAGCAAGGTCATCCAGGTGGTAGGCACAACCCTTCCCGACGAAGTTTGGGACGAAATTTGTGAGAAACTGAAATGAGATAACGAGAAAAAGGTGCAAAGCAAGCGATGATTTTCCGATGATTGCTTTCTGCTCTCTTGTGAAAGTAACGTTTTGCACCCTTTTCTTCCTTTTCTCCTCTTTCTTTTCTGCCTCTTTCTTCTTATCAACATTTTGAACATGAAAAAGCTGCTTTTTCTTTTTGCCCTTGTCTTCTCGATGGAAGGCGTGGCGCAAAGCAATTCCGACCACAATTTTGAGATTTCTAAAAACCTCGATATTTTCAATTCCCTTTATAAGGAATTGGACACTTATTATGTGGACACACTGAGTGCGGAGAAAAATATCAACAACGCATTGCTCTATATGCTCAATCAGCTTGATCCCTATACGCAGTACTATGCTGAGAATAAGACGCAAGAACTCAAACAACTCACCACGGGTAAGTATGCCGGTATTGGATCTGTCATTTCTTTTCTCAACAAAGCACGTCGCTGCATCATAGAAGAACCCTATGAGGGAATGCCTGCTGCTCTGGCCGGTCTTCGCGCTGGCGACATCCTTCTTTCCATCGATGGAAAGGATTATGGTGAAGCAGAAAAAGGTAAAGAAAGTGAATACTCCAGCCGTGTTAGCGAATCGCTTCGTGGCGATGTTGGTACCCATTTTGAACTAAAGGTGAAACGCTATGGTGTGGAAAAACCGCTCACTTTCCGACTAACGCGGCGCACCGTAACGATGCCCAGCGTTCAGTTCTATACAATGGTGAACGACACCGTTGGGTATGCCTTGCTAACAGGTTTCACAGAGCAAACAACCCACGAACTCCAGATGGCCTTTGCTGAGCTGAAGCAAAAAGGTATGCGGCGTTTCATCCTCGACCTGCGCGGAAATGGCGGAGGTCTGTTGGATCAGGCCGTCAATGTGGTGGGGCTCTTCGTGCCTCGCGGAAAGGAAGTGGTGCGTATGAAGGGGAAGTTGAAAGAAGTAAATTCCACTTTCAAGACAAAGAATGAACCAGCCGATTTAACAATGCCCATCGTTGTTCTGACCGATAACGGTACAGCTTCTTCGGCCGAAATCACGAGCGGAGCTTTGCAGGACTACGATCGAGCCGTCATCATCGGTCAGCGCACGTATGGTAAAGGTCTGGTACAGCAGACGCGACAACTGCCCTATAAGGCAATTCTCAAACTCACCACAAGTAAGTACTACATCCCTTCAGGGCGTTGCATTCAAGCGTATAGCTATAAAAACGGACAACCGCAACACCTGCCCGACTCGCTTTCTAAAGTTTTCCATACTGCCAACGGACGTCCTGTTCGCGATGGGGGAGGTATCACGCCCGATATCGTAACCGTGCCCGACTCCTTGCCCTCGCTCTTCTCCTATCTTTCAGCGAGCGATGCCCTGCGCAACTATTGCTCCGACTACCAGAATCATCATCGCACCATTGCTCGTCCCAGTACTTTTTCTCTTTCTGATCAGGAGTACAACGACTTTCTGCAATTCCTGAAAAAGGAGAATTTCACTTATGATACGCAATCGAAATCTGCACTCAATATCCTGCGCAGCATTGTAGCAGCAGAAGGTTACGAACAAATGGCCAAAGATGAGTTGAATGCGCTGGAGAAAAAGCTCTCCCATAATTTTGAGTACGATTTCGACTATTGGCGCAAAGATATTAAGTCGCTTGTGGAATCCGAACTCGTGACGCGCTACTACTACCAAAAAGGTGTGGCCGAATATAATCTGCGCAACGACAAGGATTTCAAACTTGCTCTCAAAGTACTCTGCGATGATGCGCGCTACCACCGTCTCTTAGCTCCTAAGAAACATTAAGCCCTGAGGCAGAACTTATCCGCTAAATAGCAAGTTGGGAAATCAGCATGTTTTCTATGCAGAAAAGCAAACTTGCCTTATCATTTCAATATAAAGAAAAAACAGAAAAGAGCTATTTTATAGAAAAACTTTTCTGTTTTTTCTTTTTTTATGCTTTTTTATTTGTTAAAACCTAGGATAGGTGTGTATCTTTGACTACGAAACTCTGTTCGCAGAGTGAACTAAGTATTTATCACAACAAAGCACTTTATTTTTTATGAAAGAAACATTTATCACCCTATTGTCTTTTGCAGCCAATCTCAAGAATGTAGGCTTAAAACTCATCCGCCTGGCCATCCTCATCGTGTTCGTATGGATTGGCGCTTTGAAGTTCACCCACTACGAAGCCGACGGCATTGTTCCGTTTGTGGCCAATAGCCCCTTCATGAGCTTCTTCTATGCTAAGGAAGCTCCCGAATACAAGGAATATAAGAACAAGGAAGGCGAATTCGTTCAGAAAAACCGTGAATGGCACGAGAGCAACCGCACCTACGTATTCTCTCGCGGCTTGGGCGTACTCATCATGAGCATCGGTATCCTGGTATTCCTTGGCATTTTCTCCTCCAAAGCCGGCATCGTGGGCGACACCTTAGCCATCATCATGACCATAGGCACGCTGTCGTTCCTTATCACTACGCCTGAATGCTGGGTGCCCGACCTCGGTAGTGGCGAGCATGGTTTCCCGCTGTTGTCGGGGGCTGGCCGACTGGTCATAAAAGATACCGTCATCCTTGCCGGTGCCATCACCCTGCTGTCCGACTCAGCCGGCCGAGTGCTTAAGCAACTCAAATCAAACGCCTAAGCTAAAGGAGCATACCTCTCGACACTGGGCAAAAACGGTAATGCTGACAGTACCTAATTAGTTCGGCACTCCATATTGCTCACTACTTTGGTTTCACAATCCAATCCCCCTCCCTCTCTGCATGCAGAAGAGGGAGGGGCTTTTCTTTTCCTCTTCCTATGTTTTTTCCACTCTTTTTTGTGTAAAAGAAAGGTAATGAGTATTCTCATAAAAGTGTTTTTCAAAAGGTATATATCGAAAAAACGGAAAAATGGTGAGAAAATATGTAAAAAAGTAGTAGTTTTGCGAAGCAAGTTTCGACTTAACACACCATCATGAGAAAATATACCTCTTTGTTACTTCTTTTACTGTGGTTGCCTTTGACATTATGCGCCTCAGCAAACGCCGGCAGTTATAGTGCCGACAAGTTCTACACCATTGCTATGAAGAGCAATAGCTCGAGCTATATCAGCGAAGAATCAGACGGTACGCTCGTTGTGACATCTTACGACGTAACGAAGCGCATCTTCTGGCAGTTTATCCCAACCAGTAAGGCCAACTGCTATTACATTCGCAATTCGGCTTCGGGCAACTACATCGCCAGTTGCAATATTGCGCAATCGAGAGCTTCGATAATGAAAACGAGCAGTACGCCCGTGGAGTACTATATCGGTACTAACGGCAATTTCTGTCGCTTCACCAGTACGGACTGTGCCGACTATGCCAATACGAGTGCTTCGCCTAACGGGCTGAACAAGGACGGAGCAAGTTCCAATGTCATCGTTTGGAAAGCTGGCGCTTCCAATGGTAATTCCTGGTGGAGCACTACGGAAACCGAGAATCTCTATGAGTTGCGCCCCTTTGTGCCTTCTACAGCTGTGGGGAAACCAACTCGAAAATATTTGTTGAAAAACACTCACGGACTCTATCTTACTATGGCTGCCGACGGTTCGCTGAGCTGGGGTAAGAATATGGAGAATTCTGCACAATGGTACTTTGTTGGAACGGGCAACAGCACGGGCGGCTATCAGCTTGTGAACGTGGCTGCCGATAGAGTGTTGGGAGCAAACGTCCATTATAAGGTGTGTGCTGGTAAGCCTGCTGGCTACTACTTCACCTCCGTTGCAACGCCGCAAACAACGCTTACTATTGATGGCGACTCGCTTGTCACATTTGTTGGAGCCCGCAGTGAATTTGCTCGCAGAGAGCAGATTTATGATTTTCCTTGTGGTGCACTGACGTCCAACTATGTCCTCTCTGCCTCTCTCAAAGGTGCGGGCGTACTCACTCCACTTACCTATCCGGCACAGGTGGCGAGCGGCCGACAAATTATTGCTCCCAACACGAAGCCCAATACCTGGTACACGATTTATACCGCTTCTAAAGCAACCCTCGTAAAGGGGCGCACTGCCACTCTTGCACTGGCGCTGAAAGATGCCCCGCAAGCAGGCGACTCCGTTTATGTTTATTTCGACTGGAACCGCGACGGTGTTTTTGAAACAGCACAAAAGCTCACCGCTGCTCAAGAGATGGAAGCAAACATCCTTATTCCCGCTAATGCTGCTACAGGTAAAAGTCGTATGCGCATACGTTTCACCAGCAACGGACTGACGGAAGCCGATGAGGAAGTGACGGGACAAACGCTCGACTTTATCCTCGAGGTGGTACCCGAAGAGGGACAGACCTTCACAGCTAGCGTGACCACCAACGACAGCCAGCGCGGCACGGCCACTCTTGATGGACTCACCGCCAAAGCCACTCCGCTGGGCAATGCGCGCTTTCTTTGCTGGAAAGAGAACAATAATGTTGTTTCGCTCGACGCCACATATACGTTCGCGCTCGACCACAACGTTTTGCTCACGGCTTACTTCTCACCGAACACCAGCATCTCAACAGGCATCAATACCGCAACGACACAGAAATCGCTCATCACTATCACGGCGCAAAACCAATGTGTCACCGTAGAACCTGCTCAAGGCGTGAAGACCATCAGCATCTACTCCACAACGGGACAACTCGCCGCACAAGGCAAGGGGCACACGCTGAATATCAGCCACCTCCCCGCTGGTAGCTACATTGTTCTTGTTGATGCCACACAAGACAAAGCTTCCTCTAAAATTGTAGTGAAATAAATTCTGATACTATAAATCGTAAAACCAACATACAATGCAACCACGATATCTCCTCTTTGGCGCATCCACATTGGCCGCTTTGGCCGCAGGAGCACAGCAGCGCCCCAACATCATTTATATCATGTGCGACGACATGGGTTATGGCGACTTAAGTTGCTACGGTCAGCAGCTCATTTCTACTCCCAATATCGATCGCCTTGCCCAGCAAGGAATGCGCTTCACGCAGGCCTACGCTGGTAGCCCCGTTTCAGCTCCCTCCCGCGCCAGTTTCATGACGGGTCAGCATACGGGACACACCCACGTGAGAGGCAACAAAGAATATTGGTCCAACAACAACACCATGAAGTATGGTAACAACACCGACTATGCCCTTGTTGGTCAAGAACCTTACGACACCGCCCACGTTATCATTCCCGAAATCTTCAAAGACAATGGCTACACCACGGGTATGTTCGGTAAGTGGGCTGGCGGCTATGAAGGTTCTGTTTCTACGCCCGATAAACGCGGCATCGATGAGTTTTATGGCTACATCTGCCAGTTTCAAGCGCATCTCTACTATCCCAACTTCCTCAATTCCTACAGCCGTTCGGCGGGCGACAAGGCCGTGAAACGCGTTGTTTTGGATCAGAACATCCAGCACGCCATGTTTGGCGACGACTATACCAACCGCCAGCAGTATTCTTCCGACCTTATTCATCAGCACGCCCTCAACTGGCTCGACAAGCAGAGCAAGGACAAACCCTTCTTGGGAATCTTTACCTATACGCTTCCACACGCTGAGCTGATTCAGCCCGAGGACTCCATCCTCGAAGCCTATAAGGGACATTTCTGCGCAGAGCGTCAGTATGGTGGCGACAAAGGTTCGCGCTACAATCCGACGAACATTGCTCACGCGCAGTTTGCTGCCATGATCAGTCGTCTGGATATGCAGGTGGGCGAAATCATGAAGAAACTCGAAGAAAAAGGCCTGGCGGAAAACACCGTTGTGATCTTCACCTCCGACAATGGTCCTCACGAGGAGGGCGGGGCAGACCCCACTTTCTTCAATCGTGATGCAAAACTCCGCGGCTTGAAGCGTAGCACCTACGAAGGCGGTATCCGCATCCCCTTCATCGTTAGCTGGCCGGGACAAGTGAGAGCCGGTGTCGTCAACGACCACCAGTTTGCCTTCTACGACTTGATGGCAACATTCTGCGACTTGGCAGGCATCGAGAACTACGAGCAACGCTATCGCAACCCACGTCTGAAAAACGATTGGTTTGATGGTATTTCCATCTATCCCACGCTGACAGGCAAGGGAACACAGAAAGAGCACGACCATCTCTATTGGGAATTCCACGAAACCAATATGCTCGGTGTGCGCATGGGCAACTGGAAGATGGTTGTCAATCGCGGCGAAGTGCATCTCTATGACCTTGCCAACGATTTGCATGAAGACCACGACGTGGCTGCTGCTCACCCCGAAGTGGTGAAGAAAATGAAAGAATTTATTAAGCAAGATCACACCGACAGTCCACTCTTCCGCGTGACACTTCCGCAATAAATTCATTCCAAGTATAATCCCTTTTTTGTAAGCCGAAAAAGGAGCTGACAAGGTCGAAAGAATCGTTATGGACTATAAGCTGAGTAAAAAAAGAGGTGACCTTAAACCGAATTGGGGTTTATAGAAAAAATGGGGAATGGTCTAAAACAGAAAAGGAAACGTTTGATGACAGAGAGCATGAATACATAAAGAAGTACAACCAAGGTGTGTTTAACAATGCCATGAACCAATAGGGAGTACTATACTAATTTTTTATTTATGAAACACTTTCTTCCCGCCCTCGCTCTCGCGACCCTGTGTTTGGGGCTGAGTAGCACGACCGTGAGCGAACAACATCCCAAACTCAAAGCCCTCTACGAAAAGCCTTGGGGCAGTCAGATCGACTATGTCGACCTCTCCAACGACGGTCTCACGGAGGTACCACACCTCTCGATGTACGACATCAAAAACCTCAACCTCTCTCACAATCAAATCAAGGAGGTGGCTTTCCGCCGCCTGCCACATGGCGTTGAGCGTCTCAACTTCTCCCACAACCAACTGGCTGACACCCTCTACTGGGACGCTATCTTCACGCCCCAACTGCGCACCCTCTCGCTGGCCAACAATGCACTGACGCTCTTTGTGCCCATCATCGCAAATATGGACACGGTGGACTTATCCAACAACCAGTTGCGCCACATCGTGGACATCGTGCCTTGGGGCGGTGGTCACGGCCCTTTTCTGCTCGCCCCTACAGCGTGGAAATACTTGGACGTCAGGGGCAATCCCAACCTCTCCGCCCGAATCCTCTGCTTCGGCAAGAGCTATCGGCCCAAACACCTCAAAGACATTGCGCACGACGCTGTGGGATCGAGCAAGGGCTGGATTTACGACGTAGAAGCAGGAATGGCTTTGGCCAAACAATTAGGTATCACCGAAAGATGTGCACGCAATGATTAAGAAACGACTCCTCGGCTTTATGAGCTTCTGCGTGGGCATTGCCATGGCATGCTCCACGTCTCTCGCTTCGGGCAGCACCACGCCCACAGATGTAGACCGCGTGAAGGGCCTTCAAGCCCTCTATCAGCTCCCGGCAGGAACGCATGTGCGCCACTGCGACCTCTCTCATAGCAGGCTCACGAAGATGCCCAACCTCTCGATGTACACCATCGATACCCTCGACCTTTCGCACAATGCGCTGCAAGAGATTGCCGAACTGCAATTCCCCGAAGACGTCGTGGTCTTAGACCTCTCGTACAATCAGATTGGGGCGAAGGAGAAGGAGGCGGAGGTGCGGTTCCACAACGAGATCTTCCCTCGGCTCACAACCTTGGACATTTCTCACAACAAGATCTTCAGCCTCCTCTATCCCTTGAGGTTGCAGCATCTGAACGTCTCGCACAACGTCCTGAGATACTTGAGGGTCAATGCGACGAGCTGGCAGAACAATCTCCAGTCGCTCGACATCTCACACAACTGGCACTTCGATGGCCTCTTCTACTACGACTTCAAGCTCATCCCCACCCTTAAGCGCGACTCCTGCGCCCAAGGCCGCGAGTTTGTGTTCGTGAAAGATCTGATGTAACACTTATTCATGAGAGGGGTGCTCATTAAATGTATACTAATTATATCTTGCTCCCAAAGAGTTGCGACCCATCGAGAAAAACAAGAGGCCTACATTAAGGTTTAGCAAGGACTGAATACATCCTATAAAGGCGTTTCCGCTTAAATATAATATCTAATTCACTTCTACCTACACTAAGGGAAACCCCTTAGTGTAGAATAGATAAAAGCTCTATGCCTAACCGTAGCGAAGAAGTACAAGACATCATTGAACGTATGCCAACGAGATGGTGTATGTGGGTGGCCTTAATAATCGCACACCGCCTAAGCACCATTCGTCATGCTGGTCAGATTGTGGTGATGCATCAAGGAGAGATTGCAGAAATAGGCACGCATAAAGAGTTGATGCAACGAAGAGGATACTATGCTGAATTAGTGGCTTCTCAGGCAGATAAACTTGAACAGAGCCGTTCGTAAATATCCTTATTGTGTCAGCTGACGCAATAAGGATGTCAGCTGACAGCCTTATTGTATTTTCAAACGCAATAAGGATATTTTTGGACTCCTTTATTGTGTTTAAAATCAAAGTGTTATGAGGCGTATTTCCCCTTAAAGTGGTGATGGATAGCTACCGTTTTCTGATTTTTAGTTCAGATGAAAAGTGGAGCATACACGCCATGGAGCTGGTTCTGCTTCTCCTATTTCTGCCCATTCTTTTGTGCTGGTTGAATAAAACTGATTATCATAAGAATTTCGTACCTTTGCGGCATAATGGGACAAGATACATTTGACATCAGGTCGGAGCAGATGGCCCCGACATCCTCGGAGCGAGAGTTTGAGAAAGCCCTGCGCCCACTACAGTTTGATGATTTCAGCGGTCAGCAAAAGGTGGTGGAGAATCTGCGGGTTTTCGTTGAGGCGGCAAAGTACCGCGGCGAACCTCTCGACCATTCTCTGTTGCACGGCCCTCCCGGATTGGGAAAAACAACGCTCGCCAATATCATTGCCAACGAGTTGGGCGTGGGTTTCAAGCTCACCAGTGGCCCCGTCCTCGATAAACCCGGTGATTTGGCAGGTTTGCTCACCAGTTTAGAGCCTAACGACGTGCTTTTTATCGATGAAATCCATCGTCTGCAACCTGTAGTGGAGGAATATCTCTATTCCGCCATGGAGGACTATCGCATAGATATTATGATAGATCGAGGTCCGGCAGCTCGCAGTATTCAGATAGACCTCAATCCTTTCACTCTCATTGGTGCCACCACGCGTAGTGGTCTTTTGACAGCTCCCTTGCGCGCCCGTTTTGGTATCAACCTCCATTTTGAATACTACGACAGCGAGACATTGCAGCGTATCATAGAGCGTTCCTCTTCTATCCTCAATGTCCCCATCACAGCCGAAGCAGCTGAAGAAATAGCTGGGCGCAGTCGTGGAACGCCGCGAATTGCCAACGCTCTTTTGCGTCGCGTGCGCGACTTTGCGCAAGTGAAGGGTAATGGGCGCATAGATTTGGACATTGCTAAGTTCTCCCTCGAAGCCCTAAATATCGACAAATACGGCTTGGATGAGATCGATAATAAGATACTCCTCACCATCATTGATAAGTTCAAGGGTGGCCCTGTGGGTATCAGCACGATAGCCACAGCCATTGGCGAAGATGCCGGAACGGTGGAGGAAGTCTACGAACCTTTCCTCATCAAGGAAGGCTTTATCCACCGCACCCCTCGTGGGCGCGAAGTGACCGAACAAGCCTATCAGCATTTGGGCCGTTCCATCTATACGGGTGGGCCGCAGGAGCAGAGTTTGTTTTGAGAACGTATATATTTTGAACAATGATAACATACAATACAATCAACGTTGCGATGCCGAAGATTCGCCGCCGTGACAATTCGGCATGGGTCAAACGCGTGGCGGCTTCTTATGGGCGCAAGGTGGGCGATGTGGCCTATATCTTTTGCGATGATGAAGAAATCCTAAGGGTTAATCGTCAGTATCTCCAGCACGATTATTATACAGACATAATTACCTTTGATTACGACGAAGACGACGTGATCAGTGGCGACCTTTTCATATCTCTCGACACAGTTCGTACGAATGCCGAGCAGTTGGGACTCCCTTATGAGCAAGAGCTCAATCGTGTTATCATCCACGGTATTCTTCATCTTTGTGGCATCAACGATAAAGGACTGGGTGAGCGCGAAATCATGGAAGCTGCCGAAAATAAGGCGTTGGCCATACGGGAGACTCGCGCGTGAAAACCGCCTTTTCTTCGCTATCCCCCAGATAGATTGTTCTTTTTGGGTAGAACTCTGTTCTTTCTTTCCCAAAATGTGCTAAAAAAAAGAGGTATGGGAATGTATATAGAAACTTTTGTTACTTTTGTGGTTTCGTTATACAGCGTGTGATATATGTATTGTCACACGTCACCTATACAGTCATTTCTAAAATAAGTCTTATATATGAAACCAGCAGAAGGAAAATTAGGCGTAATGGTTGTCGGTCTCGGTGCCGTAACCACAACTTTTATGACGGGCGTCCTGATGGCGCGCAAAGGCCTAGCAAAGCCCGTTGGTTCAATGACGCAATACGACAAGATTCGTGTGGGTCGAGGAGAGAATAAGAAATACCTCCACTATTCCGATATCATATCGTTGGCAAGTCTTGACGATCTCGTTTTTGGCAGTTGGGATGTATATCCCGAAAATGCTTACGAATCGGCCCTTCATGCACAAGTGTTGAACGAACGCGACATAGAACCAGTGGCAGAAGAGCTCAAGGCCATTGTTCCCCTCAAAGCTGCGTTCGATCGCAACTTCGCCAGTCGTCTGGATGGAACAAATGTGAAAGGTTGCAGCACTCGCTGGGAAATGGTTGAAGCTTTGCGCCAAGACATCCGCGACTTCAAAGCGCGCACAGGTTGCAACCGTGTCGTTGTGATATGGGCCGCCTCCACTGAAATATATGTGCCCGTGGATACAGCCGTTCACGGCACGCTGGCAGCTCTCGAAACTGCGATGAAAGCCGACGACCGCCAGCGCATAGCCCCTTCAATGTGCTACGCTTATGCAGCTCTGGCCGAACAGTGTCCCTTTATCATGGGCGCGCCCAATACTACGGTGGATATTCCTGCTATGTGGGAATTGGCCGAACAAACAAAGATGCCGATTGCAGGTAAAGACTTCAAAACAGGTCAGACCCTCGTGAAATCAGGTTTTGCTCCAATCATCGGCACACGTTGCTTGGGCTTGAGTGGCTGGTTCTCTACCAACATTTTGGGTAATCGCGACGGTCTTGTCCTTGATGAACCTGCCAACTTCCACACCAAGGAAGTCAGCAAACTCTCTACGCTGGAGAGTATCCTCGTACCAGAAGAGCAGCCCGACCTTTATACTGACTACTATCATAAGGTGCGCATCAACTACTACCCACCGCGCAACGACAACAAGGAAGGCTGGGATAATATAGATATCTTTGGCTGGATGGGCTACCCTATGCAAATCAAAATCAACTTCCTTTGCCGCGACTCCATCCTGGCTGCGCCGCTGGTTCTCGACCTCGTGTTACTCTCCGATGCCGCTGCGCGCGCTGGCCGCTTTGGCACACAACGTTTCTTGAGCTTCTTCCTCAAGAGCCCCATGCACGACTACACGCAGAATGAAGTACCTATCAATCATCTCTTCCAGCAGTATGTCATGCTAAAGAACGCCATCCGCGAAATGGGTGGATATGAAGCCGACGAAGAAATAGATTAGTCCTGTCTTTTTTCCCTCGTGGTCGAAGACAGCTTCGATGTGTTCGTTTGCGAGAGTAACGACACGATATTTTTCCTAATGTGACCTTAGCATTTGGCGCACCAAGGGCCAACAGCATTAAAGATGTTGCTGAGCAACCGTGGTTCGTCAAATGCTATCTTTCTTTTATAAACGTATAGTAAGTTGAAAAGATTCTCTACCTTTCTCCTCCTGATGTTTTTAGTACTGACCGCTGTGGCTCAGACTATCAGTGGTACAGTTACGGATGCACAGACGGGCGAAAAGCTCCCGTTTGTCAATGTCTATTTCGATAAAAACCACGGAACGCAAACAAACTTCAACGGCCATTACTCTGTGGCGCACAGTGGTAACAAGCTCACGTTCTCCATGGTGGGCTACAAAACGCGCGTTCTGAAGGTGAAAGCGGGCGAGACTCTTGATGTGAAGCTTGAAGCGCGGGAAGATGGAATGCTTGGAGAGGCTACGGTGACAGGAACAAAGCAGCGCTACAACCGCAAGAATAATCCAGCCGTTGAGCTCATGCGGAAAGTCATCGCTGCCAAGAAGCAGAACGACCTCAAGCGGCATCCATTCTACAGCATCGATAAGTATTCAAAAACCATCTTTGCTTTCAACGATGTCACAGATAAGGTCCTTCAAGAAGGGAAGTTCAAGAAGTTTCCTTTTCTCAAAGACCATATCGAAACCAATAATGAAACCGGCAAACTCATCTTGCCCATCAATGTCGACGAAACGGTGTCGCAAGAAATCTTCCGGCAATCGCCGCGTTCCGACAAGACGATAATCAAAGGCAAACGCTCAACGGGGTTGAACGATCTCTTTTATACTGGCGACATTTTTACTACTGTCATTCAGGACTGCTTCACCGATGTGAATATCTATGAAGACGACGTCCGTTTGCTCCAGTATCCGTTCACCAGTCCCATATCTTCAAAGACGGCCATCTCTTTCTACCGCTATTTTTTAGTAGATACAGTGATGGTAGACTCTGTCAAAACCATTCACGTCAACTTCACGCCGAACAATCCGCAGGACTTCGGCTTCAGCGGCTCCCTCTTCATTGCCACCGACTCCTCTTACCGCGTCGTCAAGTGCGACCTGGGTATTCCTGGTCGCAGCGATGTCAACTACGTAGAGAACATGCGCATCATTCAGCAGTTCCAACAGTTGCCCACAGGGGAGCAAGTCCTCGTTCGAGATGATATGCTCGTTGAACTAAAAGTTGTAAACTTCTTCCAGAAGTTCATGGTGAAGCGTCTGACAGAGTACAGCAATTTCTCCTTTGAACCAATTCCCGAAAAGACTTTTAAGTTTCGTGGCGACACGCAGTTGGCCGCCGATGCCTTGATGCAGGATGATGCCTTTTGGGACAAATACCGCAGCGACCCGCTCACGGAATCGGAGGGGAAGATGGAGCAACTCGTCACGCAGTTGAGCCAGGTCAAAGGCTTTAAGCCCGTGTTGTGGGTGGCAAAGGCGTTTATCGAAAACTTTGTGGAAACCACCACCGACCCAAAGAAAGGTTCAAAAGTAGATATTGGCCCTATCAATACCATTTTTAGCCAGAACTTTGTCAATGGTTTCCGCCTCCGCGGATCAGCCCAAACCACGGCTTTCCTCAATAAGCACCTCTTTCTGAAAGGCTATGCAGCTTACGGCTTTAAGGACCGTCGCATTATGGGCTCTGGAGAGGTCACTTATAGCTTCCTACCCAAGGCCTACCTGCCGCGAGAGTTTCCTGTGAGCAACCTGTCGCTCAACTACACGAACGACGTGATGTCGCCCTCAGATAAATTCTTGCCCACAGATAAGGACAACGTTTTCACCTCCTTCAAATGGACGAAGGTGAACCACATGATGTACTTCAGCCGCTGGACGCTGGCCTTCGATCGGGAGTGGGAGAACAACCTGCGCTTCAAAGTGCAGCTTCGCCACGAGGTGGACGAGCCCACGGCCGCACTTTTCTATCAGCCCCTCAATGGTGCTACTGCGCCCTCTTTGGGTGGGAATTGGCAGAAGAAACTCACCACGCTCGATGCTACGCTGAGTTTTATCTACAGTCCAGGTGCCAAATGGGTCAATACTAAGCAACGTCGCTATGCGCCCAGTCTCGATTTCCCCATCTTTAGCATCAGCCACACCATGGGCTTTAAGAATCTCCTCGGAGGAGATTACGCTTACAATTTCACGGAAGCCAGCATCTACAAACGCTTTTGGCTCCATTCGTGGGGGAAAATCGACACGCGCCTTTCAGCGGGCGTTCAATGGAATAAAGTGCCTTATCCCTTGCTCATTATGCCCGCTGCCAATCTCTCTTATATCTCGCAGGACGAGATGTTTAGTTTGATCGACAATATGGAATTCCTCAACGACCGTTATGCTTCGCTTTTCGCCTCTTGGGATCTCAACGGAAAGCTCTTTAATCGCATTCCATTGCTCAAAAAACTCAAATGGCGCGAAAGCTTTGGCTGCAACGTTCTTTGGGGCGATTTGACCGACAAGAATAATCCGTTACTTGCCAAGAATGCTGCCGATGCGCGCCTCTTTTATTTCCCTGGCGAGTTCCAAGCCGACGGCTCATTCCGTTATCTCTCCCGCGCGATGGATAAGAAAAAGCCCTATGTGGAACTTGTGGCTGGTATTCACAATATTTTCAAGATTTTCCACATCGAATATGTTCGCCGTGTCACGTATACGGAGAATCTCCCCACCAAGCGCAAATGGGGCATACGCGGAATGTTTCGCGTGACATTCTAAGGAAAAAGGAAGATAAAAAGAATAAGATTACGGAAAAAGTTTTCCCATTTATAATGAAATAGGAAATCTAACTTTCCAAGAAGACGACTCACAAAGATTACTTTATAAGCCTTTGTGAATCGTCTTTTATATATGTTCAGAGTTGAAATATAAGTATAGTTGTCTGTATACAGAGGAGAAATAACTATATGTTATCTATATATTTTCTTTCCTCCTATTATATATATGCCATGTTGAGCCTCGGAAGGAAAGACTCTAACACCGCTGATATTAAAAATAGGCTGTGAAGCATCAGTTGTGGGAGAGACAGTTGAAATACCTGTGGCTGAACCGTTCTTTTCTATACGAATATTATCAAGGAAAACTTTTGCTGCACCTACTCCGAAGTTTATATTGAAGAATAATTGAATATAATCTTCATTCTTGAGGCTAGTCAGGTCTACTATTGCCTGCTGCCAGTCGATAGTTGTGAACGACACTTCTTTTAAAATCTGTGTTAGTATTCCGTTTCTACCAATTCCTATAGAAAGTTTTGCCCCCTTACCGATATCTCCTTTATAGTAAAAAGACAGTGTGGGCACTTGTGCATCTGACAAGGAAATTTTTCCACTTTGGAGAGAAAGAGTATCGTTGGGGATGGTAGAGTACAAGTAGAAAGTCCCTCCATCGTTGTCTTGTGCATCGTTGGATGCAAGTATTTTTACTTTCTTACTCGATACATCTGCAGCCCAATAGCTGTTTTCTGTCTTTTGATTAGGAAGAGATTCTTTGAAAGGTAGTTCATAGGCCTTGCCAATAATGATTGTGTTGGTGTTGGCCTTCTGCCCTTTCCCTGCGATTGTCATGGGATAAATCTGATAAGCAACCTGCTTTTGTTTCCCTGCAGCATTAGTGAGAGGAATATTGAGTTCTGTCCCTTTATGATTTTCAGCTATTAATGTACGGTTGATACCATCTGAAGTTTCATAAATGGTGTATTTGACGGAGTCTGGATTGACATATTCTCCGTTCCATCCCTTGTTGCTGATAGTCCAGGATAAATGCGTATCGTTACCGACGTTTTCAGCCTTTGCTTGTTCGGGTGCAAGGGGAATATCAACGCCTATAAAAACTGTTGTGTTTGCAGAGAGTCCAGCTCCAAATGCGTTGTAAGCTATGACTGTATAGGTGTTTATACCATTTTCTGGGTGTTCGTCAGTGATACTATATGAAGCTCCTGGAGCAACGTTGGTTAGACGACTCACGAGGTGATTCTGTCCTCTCACGACTGTTATAGAATCCAGTTTTGTGAGAGGTGTTCCTGCTGTGGTTGTAGTCGGAGCCTTAAAGGAGATAAAGGAACGCAAATCTCCACCTTCAGCAGCAGTGGCTGTAAGAGAGGAAACTTCTTTTGGCGCACTGTCACTAGCTCCTTCTTTAATAGAAATGTCATCTATGTTGAGCGTCATTTTGTCGGGCTCGCTGATGCAATGAATCCCCAATCGATAAGTGCCAGTTGTCGGAACTTTGATGGTTTGAGTGTAGGTGTTAAAGTTGCTGCTTGCAACTGTAGTCTTCTGGAATAGAGGAATGATCATTGATGCTACGGTAGTATCTGTGCCTAGGAAAGATTCGAAGCATTCGGGAGTTTCATTATCGAAAGCTTTGGCCTTCAAAGAAAATTCATAATTCTTTCCTGCTTCAAGTTTAAATGGTGGAGTTATCAACCAATCATCGCCACTGTTGTCGTTGAACATATCTTCCATATATTCTGCCATTCCATTGGTGAAAGTCCAACTATTGTTGTCTTTGTTGCCATCTATGATTGTGTAGGATTCTGCTGCATCCTGACTATCGAAAGTTTCAAAGTAGGGTAGTGTTATCAGTGTGTTAGCTTTTTCTGAATTGTACTCCAACAGGTAGGAGGTAGTTGGTAGTAAGTGTTGTTTTGTGTTATTTACGACAGAGATTTCTGTCTGTGCCAATGTAAGGGTACTCAAGAATAAACTTGATAAAGTTAGGAGTATGGTTCTTTTCTTCATAAGTAATAAGAAATTTATGTGGAAAACTAAAAGCTTACGAGGCGTAATGTGCGAAATTAATTCTATAATGATTGTTCCTTATATACAACTCAGTTAATATAGAGGAGGGAAGCTCAACATTCTCTCTTTTCTTAATTATTATAGTACTTGTTACGGCAATTTTGGGGCTTGCCAGAAATATTGGTCATCGGAAGTGGTGCGGCCACCTCCTTTGTAGGTGACACCTTTTCCTACGAGGGTGATCACGTCTTGGTAGGAATTTTCTTCATTCTCAATCTCTGGCCGATTGGTGAGGTGCGACTGAATGGTATAAAGGTTCTTGGCCATATACCTATCAATGTATTCTTCCTTGGTTCGTTTCGACTTGTGATTCCAATTTGCATCCGGATTGAGCACCAGCGGGCGGCCATCAATGAGCCGTTCGCGCACTTCGCCAGGATGGAGCAATGTGCCGTTTTCGTCCGTCACATAAGCGGCAAAGCTGGGATCCATCCAAACCCACTTATTGAGAGTCTTGCTCCATACCATTACTATGACATGGCAATCGGGATCTCCTATTTCTTTACTTTCGCACGTGATGAAGCGAGCAGGGTAGCCAAGAGCCAGATAGCAGTCGGTTAGCATTTCTGCCAGAAACCGGCAGTTGTATCCGCGCTTGTTCTTCTGGGCGTGGCGAAAAAGGTCGAGCGCGTTATACTTGCATTGTGGCCAACTGGACGAACCATCGTGCGGGATAGCATCGTGGAGCCAATACATCACGCGCTTGATGCGACTGATCTCATCTCCGTTGCCAGCGATACTGTCCAGCTTGAGTTCTTCGCGCACCTTTTTTAGAATGGGAGAGTCGAACGCATAGGTAAAGGCCTGTTGCGTCTGTCCCGAACGTTCGTATTGTGGAGAAGTCTTGAGAATATAAATGTAGTCGCCAAATAGCCGTGACTTTTCTTTTAGGGCGTCAAAGTCTGGCTGGCCTGCAAAATCGTTAAAGATACTATCGCAAAGGAGACTATATAGTTTCCTCGGACTGCTTTCTAAGATGAGTTGTCCATATTTCAATAGTCCTGCTTTGTCGTGTAGGATAGCAGAGACAGTAAGTAAGTTCTTCAAGATGGCGGATGTAACAAAAGCTTGATATTCGCAGCGAAAGTCGGGGAAGGCCTCAAAGCTCTGCTGCAATTGTCGGAAAGCCTTGAAAGTTTCTTCTGTATAAGGTCCTTGTTCGGGGATTCCTTTCACCCATTCCGAGTTGCTTAAAAACACTTGGTTGGGGTGAGAAACATAGTTGTGAAAGTTGGGGAGATCAGCAATACTCGCGAAGGCTGTTGAAAGTACAGGGCCGTTGAAGGTGATTTGCTGAAGTGCGGGGCATTGGCTCAACCATTCTTTGCTCCCTCCTGTAGAAAGCACAGGGCCGTTGAAGACAATCTCCGTGAGTTTGGGAAGCTGTGAGAAAGTTTGCCAACCATCTATATGTCCCAATGTGCCATTGATTTCAATTTTGCGCAAGTTGCTACAATCTCGGATAGAGCCACCGCCGCTGATGAAGAGGACGCTGTTCATTCGCACTGTTTGTAGTTTTTCGCAACCTACGATGGCGTTTGAAGACAAGCTACCCAATGTTTTCGGAAAACAGATGTCCTCCAAATCCGAACAATCGGCAAAGGCATCTTCATTGATAGATACTTTTTCGGGTAGGACTACGCGGCGAATGCGGGCTTCGCGGAAAGCATTGGAATCGATCAAATGGAGTGTGCGCGGAAGGATAACTTCTCCCACCTTGCAGCGGTAAAAAGCCCATTGCGGCAGGATGGAGTCGGCCTTAATCTGATAATTGAAGAGAAATGTTTCAGTACTTTTATGCAACGTGGCTTCGCTGAGATCCAATCGCTGAAGTTTTCCGTCCACGGCAGTTGTATCGCGACTGATACCCATCAGCGAGCGGAGAAAATGCCAATCGGCACCATTGAGCGAGCCGCGGAGCGTTAGCTCTGTGAGCGACTTGCGAACTTTAGGCGGCAGTTGCTGTTCCAGCGTACCGGGTTGTTGCACATTTATTTTTACTTTTCGAGCCGAGGCCGTGAGGCTCATGGCAAGAGCCAGAAGCAGACCCCATGTTTTGAGCTGTGTCATAGTGTGTTTGTAGTTAGCTGATTTTTAGGAGTTATATTTCTTGTTGCCAAAGTTACAGACGATGCCTTTAATATGCAAATTTTAGGGACAAATAGACCTATCGTCTTCTGTCTTCGTGAAACTTTCGCCTGCTTTGTGCCCATTCGTGGGCAACATTTTCAGAAGAAGCGTTTCCTCCTACTTTGTCAAGGAAACTCTCATTCTACAGCCCTGAGAGTCGCGCGAAATCCAGCGCGAAGCCTTTCGGTGGAAGAAAGCGCAGAATAAAAAAATGAGCAGAATAAGGAAAAAGGAGGTTTTGCAGGGTATAGGCATGATTCCTATAAGGATATTCTCCAACGCAATAAGGCTGTCGGCCGACACAATAAGGAAGCCAACTGACGGAATAAGGAAAATGACGACTAAGAAGGAGGGAATCAGTATCAGAAGCCCACTTTTTCAGGATTTTCTCCCACAAAAGCAGCGATAGGCGGCTTCGGATGGTGAAGAAAAGCAGGGAAGCGGAGAAGAAGAAAGACTCTTTAACATCTCCTTGCGCAACTGTCACTGTCAAGAATAGTGACACGGAAGAAGGAGCAGGAAGAAGATCTACGCAAATACCTCCTGCAAAACTTTCAGCGATTTGAGTTCGGCAAAGTTAGGGATGTGCAGTTTGTAGTAATTATTCATGAAGCGGAGCAACTGCGAGCGTTGTTCGCCCGAAAGTTTGAAGAGGTGCATCGTAGCCAGATTCATGCGCATCAACGTAGGTAGCAGTTGCGCCTCTTCGGGCAAGAGCACGTTGGGATGCAGCGGGCGCACCGTTGTGAATGTTCCGCTCTCGAGGTCGAAGTAGCAGTTGGGTGACGGCGCCTCCAGATTGGGTTCGAAACCAAAGAAGCGCGCCAAGTGGAGTAGGAAAACAAGGTGGAAGTTAGCAAACGACTCTCGGCAAGTGTCCAACCATTCTATGCTGTTCCAAACATACTCGAAAAGCAGTGGCGATGCCGGTTCGCTCCGCATAGTGACGCGGAGAAATTCGGCTAAGAAAAGCGCCATTGTCGTCTTTGCCGGCTCGTAGGGGATAGTCAGCAGCGGCAGCGGTTGTGCAGCCGTGAGGCGTTTTAGCTTGTGTGTGGGTCGGTCGTCATAGTCCACATCGAGCCGTGTCAGCGGCTGAAACCACGCCGTCCGAATCTTTGCCCGTTTGGAAGTATTGATGCGTTGCATAAAGGAAAGGCAACCGTCCTTTTCCGTGAGCAGTTCAACGATGAGGTCTTTATCGGAATATTTGATAGTATTGAGTACGATGGCATGCATAGAGGAAGGGAGTGTGAGATTATTGAGAGGGCCACTTTGCTAAGGAGAGAGATTCTCAGAGCGGTCTGGTAGGTCCGTTAAGTTTGAGCGTTGAGCAATGAGAGCTGCGGACAGGTCCTTTTCTGTTTTCGAGACAAAAATACAAAGAAACTGTTAGGTAAGAGTAGCGAAAAAGAGTGTAAAAGGATGGGAGAAAGAAAAATTTTGAAAAAAGTAGGAGAAATGTTTGGTGGTTTCAAAACTTTGCCCTACTTTTGCACTCGCAATTAAGCCGCGGGGCATTCGACAACAGTCGGGAGCGCTTGAAAGGCAAACGTTGCAAGGCAGGCCTATTCGTCTATCGGTTAGGACGAGAGATTTTCATTCTCTAAAGAGCAGTTCGACTCTGCTATAGGCTACAATTAAAAGAATAATATAAAAATGGCAAACCACAAATCATCTGTTAAGAGAATTCGTCAGACGGCGACTCGCAGATTGCACAACCGCTATTACGCTAAGACAATGCGTAATGCTGTTCGCAAGCTTCGCGCTACGACGGATAAAGCAGCTGCTACAGAACTTCTGCCGAAAGTACAGAAGATGCTGGACAAGCTTGCTAAGCGTAACATTATTCACAAGAAAAAAGCTGCCAACCTTAAGAGTGGCATTGCTAAACACGTGAATGCATTGGCATAAGCAACTTACGCACATAAGATAAACAAGGCTGAATCTCAATGAGGTTCAGCTTTTTTGTTTCTATATCTTTCGAGATTCAAAATTTCATTATCTTTGCAATAGTTTAATTAACTACGATCAAATCTACATTGGATAATTTTACTGAACAGTTTCAGCAAACTGTGGCGCGCCTTGCAGATGTGGGTCAGATGAAAGGTCTCTTTCATCAGCATCGGCATGGCGATCCGCTTCCCAGTACTCCCGCTCTTCAGGAAATCATAGACCTCTGCCGAGGTGTGCTTTTTCCTGGTTATTACGGTCGTTCAACGATCAATCGCGATACGGTGAAATATGGCATTGGCGTGGATATGGAGCGACTCTATAATCTGCTTGTCGAACAAATTGAAGCAGGTCTTTGTTTCTGTTCAGACCGCACGCACCATGATTGTTGCGATGGCGACCTCCACGAACACGCGCGCGATATTGCTCAGCGCGTTGTGCTGCGCCTCCCCGAGGTGCGCGATGTGTTGGCCACTGATGTTGAGGCCGCCTATCTTGGCGACCCCGCCGCGCAGAACTGGGGCGAAGTAATCAGTTGTTATCCAGCCGTAAAAGCACTCACTATCTACCGCATCGCCCATGAATTGGAGGTTTTGAATGTGCCACTCATTCCGCGCATCATGACAGAACTTGCCCATTCCGAGACAGGCATTGATATTCATCCCGCCGCGCAGATTGGCCGCTATTTCACCATCGACCACGGTACGGGTGTTGTCATCGGTGCTACTTGTATCATTGGCTCGCATGTGAAACTTTATCAAGGAGTCACGCTGGGCGCACGGAGTTTTAAGCTCGACGAAGAAGGAAATCCTATCAAGAATGTGGCCCGCCACCCTGTGTTGGAAGACGATGTAATTGTGTATTCCAACGCCACCATACTGGGGCGGATACGTATCGGCAAAGGGGCTGTGATTGGCGGTAACCTCTGGATAACGCACGATGTGGAACCGGGCGCTGTGATGAAGCAAACGCGCGGTACGTCGGCACCTGATTCGATGGCTCTTTATATCTGAGCGCAATAAAAAAGTTTTTTCAATCAATAAAATACATACACTTACGCTTCTAACCTCCAACAGCGAGGCTGACTTTATGGAAGAATTCGAACTCATTGCCAAAACCTTTCAAGGACTGGAAGAAGTATTGGCTCAAGAACTCACCGAACTCGGTGCTAACGACATACAGATTGGTCGTCGTATGGTGTCGTTTTCTGGAAACAAGGAAATGCTCTATCGAGCAAACTTCTGCCTTCGCACAGCTATCCGAGTGCTCAAACCTATCAAGCATTTCAAGGCTCTCGATGCAGAAGCTGTCTACGAGGCCGTGAAGTCCATCGAATGGGCTAACTATCTCGATTTGAACACTACTTTTGCCGTCGATTCGGTGGTCTATTCTCAGGAGTTCCGCAACTCCAAGTTTGTTGCTTATAAGGTGAAGGACGCCATTGTGGACTATTTTCGCGAGAAAGAGGGAAAACGTCCGAACATTAGTGTGACAAATCCCGACATCAAGCTGAATATGCACATCGCTGAAGACCAATGTACGCTCTCGCTCGATGCGAGCGGCGAGAGTCTTCACCTGCGTGGCTATCGTGTGGCTTCTTGTGATGCTCCGATCAATGAAGTGTTGGCTGCCGGTCTCATTAAATTGAGTGGATGGGATATGGAAAGCGACCTGATCGACCCTTTCTGCGGTTCGGGCACTATAGCTATCGAAGCCGCTCTCATGGCGCGCAATATCTATCCCGGTATCTTCCGTAAGAGTTTCGGCTTCGAGAAATGGAAAGACTTTGACCGCGATTTGCTCGATCGTATATATAACGACGACTCGGCTGAACGTGAATTCAACCATAAGATTTACGCCTACGACATCAATCGTCCTACTCTCGAAGGGGCTATGGCCAATGCCAAACAAGCTGGTGTGAGCGATGTGGTAGAGTTCTCCCAGCAGGACTTCCGTAAGTTTACCCAACCGGAGAATAAAGCCATCATTGTGACCAACCCGCCTTATGGTGAGCGTTTGCAACCGGCCGATATTTTAGGACTGTACAAAGCCATCGGCGAACGCCTCAAGCATGAGTTCAAAGGTAACGAAGCGTGGATTATCAGTAGCAAACAGGAACTTTTCGATAGTATCGGATTGCGTCCCAGTACGAAGATTCAGCTCTACAACGGTTCGCTGGATTGCGAGTTTCGCAAATATCAAATGTTTGACGGGAAAATCGAAAACTTCCGCGCTGCCGGCGGAGAACTAAAAACCTCGGAGGATCGCCAACGCAATGCTGAGCGCCGAAAAGGACGCCAGTTCCGCGAGGATTTCCACCGCCGTTTCGATGACGACAGCCGCGAACAGACCGAAGAAGACCGCGAGTTTATGCAGTTGCGTAACAAGCACCGCGAATTTGAACGTGTCTACGGCCGCAAACACCGCGGAGAAGACGGAGAAAACGATCGCCCGCGCCGCAACTTTGGCGAGCGCAAAGGTGGCAAGTTCGGCGAGCGCAACAACTTCGGCGAGCGCAAAGGCGGACGCTTCAACGACCACAACGAACAAGGAGATCGCCCCAAAGGCAAAGGAGGCAAGAGCTTCGGCGGCCGTAAGAACTTCGATCGTCATTCGCATGGCGACAGATAAGAAGTGATATTAAGACTATATATAAAGGAATGATGTAGGCGTTCTTTTCTGACGCCTACTTAACTTAAAGATATACTGAAAACGGAGGATACGGAAAATCATAGCATGCTGTCTGTTGACGGACAAAGCCTATGTGCCTTTCCGCATCCTCTGTTTTTCTTTTAGCCGAAAGAGAATGTTGTGTTCCTCCTTAGGAATATTCTCCAGCAGCTAAAAGAGAGTGATTAGCAGGGAAATAACCCCAATGACTATGATAACAATATTGAACAAAATGAAGCGCATGGGGCTCGTGGCCTTAGCGCTACTTTGCACCATGAGTATGCAAGCTCAAAACAAGAAAAGTTTTACGCTCGACGATCTTATGTGGGGCGGCGAGAACTACTGGAACATCATGCCCCGCAATATCTACACGGGCTGGTGGGGTAACCAACTCGTAGAGCTCGATGCGGAATCGGCTCGTTTGTACGGCGCAGCAAAGCCGCTCTTTACGACGGCCGAAATAGAATCCCTCATTTCCGATGCAACAAAGGGAAAAGGAATCTCGGCCTATAATGCCTCCTTCCCCGATGGCAATAAAACAGAAGTGTTGCTCCGTACTTCCGACACGAATTTCCTCTACAACTGGAAGAAGAAAAAGATTGTTTGGCAAGCACCCCGCGAGCGTGGTATCGGTCATGTAGAGTTCAACGCGGCATCTCGCAGCGAAGCCTACACAAAAGGTTATAACCTCTACCTCCGCACTGCCGACGGTCGCCTGCATACTGTTAGCACTGACGGTTCGCGAGAGTTGCTCTACGGTACGAGCGTACACCGCGATGAATTCGGTTATTCCAAGGGGACATTCTTCAGTCCCAGCGGAAAACTCCTGGCTTTCACGCGTATGGATCAAAGTATGGTGGCCGACTATCCGCAGGTGGACATTTCGCAACGTATAGCAGCGTATGATCCTGAAAAGTACCCCATGGCTGGTATGACCAGTCATAAAGTGACCATTGGTATCTTTAATCCCGCTACGGATAAGACTGTTTATCTGCAAGCAGGAGACCCCACTGATCGCTATTTCACCAATCCGAGTTGGGCTCCCGACGAGAAAACGATTTATCTCATCGAGATGCCGCGTACTCAGGACAAGGCAGAACTCGTGGCTTATGACGTGCAGACAGGTGCTCGCAAGGGTGTGCTCTATACGGAGACGAACGAGAAATACGTTCATCCGATGCACGGCATCACCTTCCTACCTTGGGACAATAGCAAGTTTATCTACCAAAGCGAAAAAGACGGTTACAACCATCTCTATCTCTTCGATACAAACGGCCGTCAAATTAAGCAGCTCACGCAAGGCAACTGGGTAGTACTCAATCTGGCTGGTTTCAACGTGAAGACAAAGAGCGTTATCATCAAATCTACTGAGTCGTCACCCATTCGTCACAACTATTACAGTGTGAACATCGAAACGGGCAAGCGCACTTTGCTGGACAACGGTGTGGGCGTACACAACGCCACGCTTTCTCCCGATGGTCAATATCTTATAGACCGTTGGAGTTCACCCAAAACATTCCGTGAATACGACCTTCTCTCCACCACGGGGCAGAAGATAAAGAAATTCCACACTGATGATACGCCCTGGAAGGAGTATAACGTGCCCGAAATTTCGGGAGGCTCTATCAAGGCTGCCGATGGCACTACCGACCTCTATTATCGCATGGTGAAGCCCGTAGGTTTTGACCCAACGAAGAAGTATCCCACTGTGGTTTATGTCTATGGTGGTCCTGGCGTGCGCAATGTGGAAGAATCTTGGAACTATACCGCTCGTCCGTGGGAAATCTATATGGCTCAGAAAGGTTATCTGCTCTTCGTGCTCGATAATCGTGGCTCTTCAGAGCGCGGTTTTGCTTTCGAAACAGCTACATGGCACCATCTTGGCACAGAAGAAATGAAGGATCAAATTAAAGGTGTTGATTTCCTCAAGTCGTTGCCCTATGTTGATGCTAATCGCATGGGCGTGCACGGTTGGAGCTTCGGTGGATTTATGACGACAAACCTCATCTGCTCTTATCCAGATGTGTTCAAGGTGGCTGTTGCCGGCGGCCCTGTCATCGACTGGAAATACTACGAAGCAATGTATGGCGAGCGCTATATGGGAACGCCTGAAAACAACCCTGAGGGCTACAAAGAAGCAAGCTTGCTCAACAAGGCTAAGAACCTCAAAGGTCGCCTTCAGATTATCATTGGCTACAACGACCCTGTTTGCGTGCCGCAGCACTCCCTCGCGTTCCTCCGCGCTTGTGAAGATGCTGGAACACAGCCCGACTTTTTCACTTATCCCGGTCAAGGCCACAACATGATGGGTAAGGATATGATTCATCTCCACGAACGTATCACGCGCTATTTCGACGACTATCTAAAATAATCATCATAGGTCTCGTTGCAGAACTCTGTTCTGCGGCGAGACCTCTTAAATTCTTTCTTTATGAAAACCCAGATTACATCCCCCAAAGCTCCTGCAGCCATCGGCCCTTATAGCCAAGCCATCGCTGCCAATGGTTTCTTATTCATCAGCGGGCAGTTGCCCATCGATCCTGCTACGGGCAATTTTGCCGAAGGCGGCATTCGCGAACTGACACGCCAAAGTTTGGAAAATGTGAAAAGTATCTTGGCCGAAGCTGGACTGACCCTTGCCGATGTTGTTAAGACCACGGTATTCTTAGCCGATATGAGCGATTTCGCAGCTATGAACGAGATCTATGCAGAATACTTCACTGCACCAGCTCCTGCCCGCAGTGCTGTGGCTGTTAAGACACTACCGAAAGGCGGATTGGTGGAGATTGAGGTCATCGCTGCTTGTCGATAAACAAAAGGGCGCCGACCGAAAATTGCTTAAAGGTGCGAAGTTAGTGAGAGGGGAGAACGTTCGTTTTCTTAGCTTTCACTAACTTCGCACTTATTGTATCAATGCTTTGAACCCACGTTCGGTTCAAAGCAATAAAAAGAAAGTATGGAACAAAAATACAATGATGTCATCAGTGCAGTGCGTGCTCTCATTTCGGGCGAAAAGGAAGAAATGAGCGTGTTGGCCAATGTCGCCGCTGAATTGCACGATTCGATGGGCTATTTCTGGGTAGGTTTTTATTTGGTGCGCGAGGGCGAACTCCGCTTAGGTCCTTTCCAAGGTCCTGTGGCCTGCTATCGCATCCGCCATGGGCGTGGCGTTTGCGGTACGGCGTGGGAGCAGGCAAAGACCCTGATTGTGCCCGATGTGGAGGCCTTCCCCGGTCACATAGCTTGTAGCAGTCTTTCGCGGTCGGAAATCGTCGTTCCGCTGCGCAATGCCAAGGGCGAAGTAGTCGGCGTGCTTGACATCGATAGTAAAGAACTCAACGCCTTCACACCTGCCGAAGGCGAGATGCTGGAAGAAGTTTGTGCAGCTATAACCGAAACGCTATATTCTGAATGATGAACTACGAAAAAATAGGCGTGTTTCTCTCGGCCAATAGTCAGGTCGATGACATTTGCCACCAAGCCGTGCGCGAAGTGGGGGAATGGATTGGTAGAACCCGCCGCACCCTCATTTATGGCGGTGCGAAGAAAGGCCTCATGGAGGAATTGGCACAGGCCACAAAGCAAAATGGCGGGCGCATCTTTGGCATTGTTCCTGAGATAGTGGTCAATAGGAATTTAGTGAGCGAAACGCTGGATGTCACCATCCGAACGGTGGATTTAGCCGACAGAAAGAGTATCATCATTGAGAAAAGCGACATCCTCTTGGCTCTCCCTGGCGGCGTGGGCACACTCGATGAGGTTTTCACGGCTCTTTCCATGGCCTCCATAGGCTATCCCAGCAAACCCGTAGTACTCTATAACCCTCATGGCTTTTGGAACTCTCTGTTGGACCTTTTGGCAGACCTCCATCATAAAGGAATGCTTCGCGATCGCCCTCAAGAATTGCTTTCCGTGGTAGAAAATCTCGAAGATTTGCAACAACTCTTAGACGGAGAATAGGGCTGTCCATCACTGCCTCTATGCAGAGGCCTCAAGAAAGGAGTCTGCGCAAGCCTGTCATAGAGGTAAGCGTGAATATCCTTATTGCGTTTGAAGATACAATAAGGCTGTCAGTTCACATCCTTATTGCGTCAGCCGACGCCCTTATTGTATTTCTAAACGCAAGGAGGAAGCCTCTTCTCTGTAAGTTGTTTTTTTTTTGTCACATCGTCACGTTGTCACACTTTGAGCATAACCGCTTGATAATGTATTTATTGCAGGCGTGACGACGCGTGACAACGGTGTGACAACAAAAAAGTTGTTGTCACGCGCATAAGCTCCTCTTTATCAGCATATTCGCCTCCTGCGTGACAACGTGACGACAAAAAATAAGTTTTTTCTGGGAAGGAGAGATGAGGGAATACTCCCTTCACGCTTTCAGTGCGACACCGCCGGTGTCGGAAGTTAGTGTGGCTTTCTGTCCACGGGTTCATCCTCGCTCCGCTCGGGCATCACCCGCGGTTAAGCATGGTGCGCCTCCGCTGGAGGCGTAAGTTTGTTATGTTTTGCTGCGGGGGTAATGGTACTGGGGAGTGGCAGTGGTGCAGCATATAGTGTACAGACTTCATTCGATGTGTGGCAGTGGTGATGGCGCAGGGAGGGAGAAGTAGTCTCCGATGGTGTACAGTTTTTTTCGATGTGTGTGGGTGAGTTATTAGGGGCGGATTCCTGCGTTTTGATATGCTGGGGGATGAGGCCGACGGCAGTGAGTGAACCTACTGTCCCCGGCGGGGACACACAATGCTTAACCGCGGGTGATGCCCGAAGGGTGAACCCGTGGGTAGTGTGATCCCCCTCTCTTCCGACACCGGCGGTGTCGCACAGCATCCACTCAGCAAGCCTTAAAGTGTCACTAACTCATCGCATAGTCCCTATATATTAAATCTTTGCTTAAAAGTTTAGAAGCTTCACCAAAACTGTATTTGGTGAAGCTTCTGAAGTTTTTTTGCAATGTTTCCTGGAGGGAATGCAGAGATTCAATAAAGGAATTGCTTTGCTGTGTTTTATTTGTTTACTGCGCCACCGTCTTCCCAGTAGTAGATATTGGCACTTACCGCCACTTTCTTTTTCGCGGGGAAAGCAGAAACACATACTCCGGCATAGATGGTTGGGCGGCCTTCTATCTTGGGCAAGCGATAGCATTTCACATCTGAGCGATAGATTTCGGAACATATACCTACCATGCGGCGACATTTCTCCTTGGTATGTTCGATATACTCTTCTTCTGAAATTTCTTGCCAGTCTTTAGGAATTTCATTCCACATAAACCCCTCTGTTTCTTCAACAGTGGGATATTCTCTGTACACATGAAATTTGATATTATCGATCAGAAAACCTGATTCTCCCGTTGTATACTCCATTGAGGTTTCGGCATTCTTTTTTGAGACAAAGTAGTATGCTCGCGCACTCTGATGTTCCCAAACATCCACACAGCCTCGACGAGCTTCCGTAGTATCTACTTCTTGCACCCGCATACCGAAGGCATTGAAGTAGGGTTGGATAAAGAATGGACCAGTAAGTAGCGGGTCTTGCTTCTTCGGTTTGTCTGCATAAGCGGCAAACATCACTGTGCTTAAAAGCAGGATCAGAATCGTTTTAGTAATCTTCATTTTTATTTATTGCTGTTTAGTATGTATCATTCCTATTGAAATATCTTAAAGGTGTCAATTCCCTTCATTCCCGAAGTTGTATTAATAAACCAAATCTGTCCGGAGTTCCTTACAAAAGACTCAGGTTGTATTTCTCCATAAAATTTTATGTCTAAACGAGCTAGACCTTTGTACTTTTGACATTTTAAATCATAGTCGTTGTAGTCTGCAAATAGGGTTTTGCCATGGCTATATTCCTCTTTGTAGAAATTCATTATTTCTCGAATAGTATACTGTGTAGGTTTAATGCCAATATTCTTAGCATAGGTACTTTCTACGGTTGTAAGCTCCCCATTCACACAATCTCCAATACTTAGCAAAATATAGTATTGGTTAATTTTAGAAAGTTCAGGCTTTAGTAAATATAAAACAGGAATACCTTCCGAATTAATAGGAGTTGGACTTTCTTTTACAACCTTGGTTTTATCTATCTCATTTAAATTGGTGAAATTATGGTACTCTTTTAAATCCGCAGGGTTATGGAATACAAGAGGCTGGTTACCGATTACGGCATACTCAAGGACGGTCGAAGACAAGTTTTTGATTGAAAGAAAATCCGCTCCGTTTTCTTGATAGTCTCTTTTCAAGGTAAGCTGGCTAAAAACGCTTTTCCCCGAATGTGTACCAACAATACTGTCATAGGCGACCAAGACGTTCTCTCCACCAATCACGCAAGGAGTAGAAAGCCTCTCTGTTTTGACTTCGTTTTGACCATTATTGCCCAATATACTATAATGCACTTCCACTTCTCCGGGAATATCATCTTTTGTGGTTATTGCAATATAATTATGCCGAAGAATAGTTGTTTTGTGTACTCCTTCCTCTAAATCAACCTTTGTACATTGAGAAAACAATATTGTAAGAAAAAGCCAAACATACAATTGTAAAGAGAAGATCTTCTTCATTTTGTTACATCTTTAAATTAATCCCAAACCATTAACCAAGGATTCCACCAATCAACCTTTGTATAGTTGCCGCCATTCTTCTTGTCTCCTGGCACGCCTACTTTTGCACCATTATCTATCTGAAGGAAATAATAGCTTCTCCAGAACCAAGAACCAGTCTGTTTTGCACCATAAGCTAAAGTCCTATCTTCAGGTTTATCTCTGTACCAGCCAAGTGGATCAGGACATCAAGGCGGTATGTGCTGAATATTTATACCTGTAATAATGCTTACGCAGATGTTTTCCAGACTGATTTTGGATAGTGCCTACAACTTATGGGAATGATATTGTGTATTGCCTCAAGTCACATTGTGGGGTAAGGGGATATTGTAGGCAGAAGTGGGTGCTTCAAGTTCAAATTATCTGCAAATTCAGTAATGAGAGGACGTGTAAACGCAATAAGGACGTTCAAGGGCTTAGTTGCGGATTTGAGGATAATAAAAAAAACAATAATTCTATGACTATTATTATAACGCTTATAAGCATACTGTAGAAGAATTTCTTTTTATAAATCTTCACTTCCTTCAATGAGAGTTTATTGAAGTGTGTCTGTAGTTTTTCATATTTGTTTTCATTGTATATTTTCATATTGATAAGAATTAAAAATACAAATAATATGAACAATGGGCTACTCAATAGTTCAAAACTATCAGCAATACTTCTCTCTATTACTATATTTAGTAAAATTAATAGCATTATTACAAAGAACACTATATAAGAAAATTGAAGAACAGCTATTATAGCAAAAGTACGATCAGGAAAACCTCTTTTGGGTGTATTGTGCCAAAGCCAATAAAATATATTATCACAAAATGATATCTTGTCATTTTGTGGAATAAAGTATGTTTTCATTTATATAATTTTACTTGAGATAGTGATCATCTTAATTTCCCTTGCCGAAATTCTGGATAGTGAGGATTATATTTAAATGGAATACTGTAATCGTAATGTGGACGTACTACCCTTGTTGCGTCTGCAGGTGTAATGGTTCCATGAATTTCTTCATAACTTTTTGCTGGTATAAATGACCGTTTTGAGGAACTTATTATAAACCATAAAATCCCTAATAATCTTTAGATTAAAGATTAAAGCGTGCCGTTAGCATGATGCTTCGGGGGCGCAGTTGATATATCTCAAAATATTGGGTTAATTGAGTATCAGATCGAGATATAAAAGTATGTGTATTAAATATATTGTTGCCCTCTAAAATAAATTCGATCTTCCGTTTTGTTCGGTATGTGAGGGAACAATTCAAAAAAGCATAATCCGTTTTTTCCTGAAGACCGGAATTGTGCGTATGGCGTGCCGTTATGTTCATCAGCAGACTTTTGCGAATGAGCGACAGATTTAGATTCAGGCTTTGTTCGAGTGTGCGGATTTTGTGAGCATATTCACCAGACACTGACCGCGAGAACGCATAGCTACAATCGTAACTGATGCGGAAATTCTGGAGGATATCGGCAGAGGTGTTAACGTTAAAGGAAAAGTTATTGCTGTGATAATCTGTTTTAACGGCCTGGCGCAGAATACTGCCATAATGGTGGGAATAATTGGCGGTAATATCTATGCGTGCCTTTTTCCAATCGAATCCCTTGCTGACATTTCCTGTTGTAGAGTAACTATCGTCATGATGAGGCATATATTCAGCTTGCATAATGGTGCGGGCATCATTATCAATGGTTGTCCCATATATTACATCGCTCCATGAGCGAGAGGCTTTCCCTTGTATGTAAACAAAGAGGCTATTCATAATGTCCTTGAAACTGAGTTTAGAACTTACTGAACCTATATGACTGTCTGAAATACTGGGCAAGTAGCGACTTGTGGTGCGGTAGTTACTCATTATATAGGTCGAAATGAGCTGTGGCCATGAAGTTGGTTGCACGCCATAAGAGCCTCCGCTTGCGATTGTCCAGCTGTCATTGATTTTCCACTGCAGGTTAAACAATGGTGTGAAACATAACTGTGTGCGGTGGGTCTCATCCTTTATTTGGGTATGAGTTAGTCCGAGTGGGAGGAGAAAAGAGAGTCTGAAGTCGTTGTTTACATACTTCAATGTGGCGCTCGCATTAACTCCTGCCCGCAAATAGTGCATATCGCCATTGTCGGGCGAAATAGTACTTTGCAGTAAAGGCTTCATACCTACATAATTGAGTTTTAGGGCAGCAGTGGGAACTATACTCCAGCGATGTTTCCTAAGATCTTTTATCAGAGAGAACTCGTTGACTGTACTTACTCTTGTGAGGTCAATATCTTGGCGAGCATCAAGACCTCCGCAAACTGTGAGCGATTGCGCATTGGTTTGTGCGCTGTTGTAGCTTGTCATTTCAACACCGTTACCGCCTTCGGTGCGGTGTACCCAACGAGTATAGTTGGATACCCCAATATTGCGATTGAAGGCGTGTTGTTGCATTTCCTTTGTGTTCGACACAACGGCACCGTTGGCATCTCTCCATTGCCCAGACAAGTCAAGCGTATTGGAGAGGTAGTTCCTTTGGGCATTGTTCTCATATGATAGTCGTACGAAAGAATTATTAGTGGTGAGATGGGAGGAAATGTCTTCACTAACGACACGAAAATTACTGCCAGGGAGCAGATAAGTGGTTTGTGAATAAGATTCTTGTTTCTGTATGTCGTGATTATAGGTGAGGCTGTAGTGGAGTTGTGCCGTTTTACTCAAGCGATTGAGATTGCTGGAATGAAAAGCATGTTCGTTGTTCCAGAGAGTGGACCCTACGGGCGACGTACCTGGGTAGATAATATCTGTCAGGGTAATTGTTCCTAATTTACTACTTCCATAGTGTTGTAACATGCGGTCGGCTCCCTTTCCTGTATTGTCTGCGCCATAATAGATAATATGTTGTCGTTGCTTGCCAAAATACATAGCATTCCCTTCGCAGTTCCACAGCATTCCGTTGTCATAGCCTGCTCCAAGCGCAACAGCCTTTGTCCATACTCCCTTAGACTTGGTCTTCAGCTTGAGGTTGATAGATGCCGCATCGGGTCGTATCTGATCTTGCAGAGACTTGATGTGCTCGTGGTTTTCGAGCACTTGCACCGTGGCCACATCCTCTGCTTTTAGCGCATCAGTAATAATATTATAGCGCCCTTGCAGCATGTCCATGTCTTCTACATAAAAATTATTGATGGGAGTTCCCTGATATTTTATTGTTCCGCCCTCAATCGTTATGCCAGGCAGTTGCTTCAGCACATCCCCTATAGTGCGGTCGTAATTAGTCATATAGGATGCGACCAGATAGTTAATCGTATCACGACTTCCCCATAGCTTTTGGGCTTTTACATTAGCCTCACGCAATGTAATGCTGGTCTCTTCGGCAGTAAAATCAAGGGACTGGCTGACGGCCTTTACCTTCCGTATCTTCCGTTTGACATTAAAACCTGAAAGGCGAACTAAGATATTGTTAGCTTCAGTGGTGAAATGCAAGTTGTAGTTTCCCTCGTCATCTGTTATGCAGTAAGCTATCAGAGAAGAGTCTGTCGGGTGGAGCGCTGCTACAATGGCATAGGCAGCATCGCCGTTTGCATAAGACACACGACCTGTAACGCGAATGGAGTCTGATAGGGCAGCCCACGAGGCAGTAGCAAGTGTAAAATAGAGCAAAATAAAGATGGCTTTTCTCATCATTCCAATTCTATAGGATAATAGGGTTGTTCTTCATTTTCCATGCCATCGCCCAGACGATAGTTAATGCCATAGTCGGCTGCGTAAGCACCATGGTTTTTATGCAATAAGGTTTCCATTTTGAGAGCACGACTACGTTTGATGCTACGTATCTTTTCATCGAACATCTCGATATTTTTTTCCCCCTTTATCTGACTAATACCATTGACCGTGAAGTGGAACTCGTTCTTAACGTCTGCCACTTCAAGAATGAGTCCAGGCAACCCATGGAACTTCCATGGGCCACAGCTCAATGGGATATCAGTTGTAAACCAAGCCTCATAGTCACGTCCTCTAAACGTGGTTGTGGCACATTGACAGTTGTAGCCCATAATGACTTTAGACTTGGAGAGTATTTTCCACTTGAAGTCCGGAATGTCCTCAACATATTGAAACACGCCTGCGGCATCTAAATTGACGATCTGGGTCAACTCTCCCACTTTTGGATATGCCATAAACGTTTCGCCCAACAAGGCATGAACATTAAAAAGAGTGACTCTCCATCTGTTTTTGCTGCGTTGCATGACGAATTGGTCTATCAGCTTATGATGTTCCTCTACAACATAGCTATGTACCATTCCTTTGCCGATCTCAAGTAGCAATGTTGATTTCTCACGCCAATCACTTTCACCTACTTGTTGGGAATAATCGCATAATTGATCCAGCTCGTAACTTACCTCAACTTCAATGGGGGCGAGCGGCTTCATCTTCACCTCCTGCGCGGGGGCTAACATGGCGATAAACGCCAAGACTACTGACATTATTATTCTCATACTTCTTTATTTTAGCAATTTTACAATACTCGAATCGATGTGGCGAATTTCTCGTTCCGTATCGATAAGGTGATTTATTTATCGATTTCTATATATTGACAATTATCTCTATCTTCTTCGGGTTAATTGTACTTTGATGTGAAATACTTTAGATTATACCTTTGGTGCCTTTCACAAAGTAGGTGTTGCTAACTATATTTTAACGTGAGTTCGACGAATTATAAGTGTCTATAAATTTGGTGATTAGCGAAATT
>NZ_DBHHRH010000031.1:0-10084 GCF_057240785.1 Alloprevotella sp.
TGCTTGAAACACGCCAACAGCAGCTTTCCTGTGTCGTAGACCTATATAGAAGTCTCGGAGAATAAGGTTCATCAGGCATAAAAGCAAATGATTTTTTGGAATGATTTATTCGCAATCACTATATTTTTTAGAGGCAAACATATTTGTACGTTGTCAAACAAAAGTGCACAACTGCAAATGTTGTTATTTATGCTGTAATATCATTCTTTTATTCTCAGAAATTCTTTTGTTGATTGAATTTTGCTTTATTGTTTCTCTTATCCTTTTAATTTTCTCCCCTTGGCCTAAATATACCTCTCTTGGTGTAAGATTATCCAACGATTCATGAAATCTGCTCTCATTATAGTATTTCACCCACCCATCAATGGCCTTTTCTAATTCAGAGGGACAGAAATGATGATTTAGTTTTATCACATTCTTCATTGATCGATGATATCGTTCTATCTTTCCTTGCGTCTGCGGATGGAATGGTTTGCCATGGATATGCTTGATATTATATTCCTTACAGAGATATTGTTTGAGAGAGGAAGCAATATAACATGGTCCATTATCTGATAACAGACAAGGAGGATTCTGGAATGTAACTCCTGCCTTCTCAATTGCTTTATCTATTGTTCTGGATACATCATCAGAAGTCATACTCGAACATAACTCCCAATGGATAATATACCTGCTGTAGTCATCAATTACCGTAGAGAGATAATACCAGCCCCAATCCTTGACTTTGAAATAGGTAAAATCGGTCTGCCACATCTCATTAGCGAATTTAGTCTTATGATGGAACTCATCGCCTGCAAGGACGAAATCATACTCCATACGTTCCAATAGACCTCTTTCATGCAGAATACGATAAAAGCTTGACTCAGAAACGAATATCTGACTCTCTTCCAATAAAAGGACGGACAACTCCATGGGAGTGAGCTCAGGATGCTCTATTATTTCTCAAACACAGAAAGACCGCAGAAGCACGAGCCGCTGCAGTCTTTCGGATAATTGGGAAGATGGATATTAGAGACGCACCTTAGCAATCAGTTTGCGAAGTTGGCCTTGCCCAATGATAGGCGCATGAGCGTCTTCTGGATAAACGAGACAGAACTCACCTGGTTGCACCTGGAAGTAGGTTTCTGCCGGAGCTGAATAGAGAGCAAAGTCTTCTGCCTCATTGAAAGGCGCATCGCTTTGTCCGAGTGCTCTGAGTGGACTGATACCAATTTCTTCCACACCGCTTAGAGGGAAGTGGACGTCCATATAAGCCCGATGCACTTCCAGCTTCTGCTCTTCACGCGTCTTGAGTGTGGCATCGCTAACATTTATGAAGAGGTCGCTACCTTGCAGTTCGATACGCCCCGTCTCCACCTTTGAGAGATCGTGTAAGCGCACATAGTCGAAGAGTTTTTTCAGTAGCGGATGCAACGCGTAGTAGCGTTCTGCATCGGATACAGTGGATAAAATCATAATGATAAAAGAAAAGATGGTGATTCCGAAAATCCCTCCACCTGCCCCATTCGGAGAAATGTGCAGCGTGTCCTAAAAAATGGCAACGAAGCAACTCTGAAGTGTGGAGGCGATGGAGGGACTTTTCGCCTTATTATTTCTGTTCGCGATTACTCAGTTCTTCCAGCATCTTCCAGCAGTTGAAGAGACCACGGGGAACGTGGAAGCAGCCTTTCCACTTACCGCCCTTGAGCGGCAGCAGGACTTCGCCACGGCGATTCAGATAGCCATACCATTCAGGATAGTCGGGGTCGGCAAAATGCTTCCATGTGTAGTCGTGTACACGCTCGAACCATTCGAGACACTTAGGGTTGCCCGTGAGCTGATACCCTTTGAGCATGGAGATGAGCGTTTCGATATGTACCCACCATAGTTTTTGGTCGAACTCTAACTCATGGCGCGGTTTGCCCAAACGATCCATGAAATAGAAGATACCGCCGTACTGCTCGTCCCAACCATATTCCACTTCGGCAAGACTGATTTCAACGGCTTTTTCTATGAGATCGGGGCGGTTTAGACGCTTCCCTAAGTCCATAATAAACCACGTTGATTCGATGGCATGGCCGGGATTGAGTTTGCGTCCATCGAAACTATCAACAAGTTCTCCATCCTTTCCCAAAGCCTCAACCACCAAGCCGAGTTCTGGACGATAGAAAACATCGAGCACTTCGTGCAGGCAGGTGTCAATGGTCTGATGCAGGAACTTGGGTTCTAACAAAGGCTCAATCTCCAATGCAACATTACACAAAATCATGGGAAGGTCGAACGTCTTTAAGCTGCGTGAGCCAGGAACGGCCTTATTCCAGCGAGCCTTTGGATTGTCCACGCGTGAGAGGACGATGTCGAAAGTTTTGCGCGCAATCTCCTCATACTCTTTATTGCCCGTTGCGATGGCCAACTGACCAAAAGCGATGACAGCAAAGGTATAGGAGAAAATGTTGTAAGGCTCTACGAGCGGCTGTCCCTCACGGTCGAGGGCGAAATACCAGTTCAGCTGGCCATCATGGCCGTATTTCTTCAGAAATTCTGCCCCCTGAACAGCGCAATCCAACCATTCTTGCTTATGTTCTACTTCGTTATAGAGTTTAGCAAACATCCACACCTCGCGGCCTTGCAGCCAGATGAATTTGTCCGTATCGTAGACTGAACCGTCGCGGTCGAGACAAGTGAAATAACCGCCAAACTCATGGTCTTGTGACTTGTCAAGCCAAAAAGGAACGACCTTATCGAGCAGTTCACTCTTATACTGCTCCGCCAATGTTTTGAAATTTATCATATCTAAATTTGTTAGAAAGTCTGCCGTATTCTCTCGGTAAGAGATACCCTTTTCTTTTTGGCGATAAAGGGACTGGTGGCAGACTTTTTTTACTGAATTACATATTAGCTTCTGCCCACGTTATTTTTTCTTGAACCAACTTGGCTGGGCGATATTGTTTTTGCCCTTTAGGCTGAATAAGTATATCCTTGTCTATCTCGATCTCTTTGGGCCACCCCTTCCAGAAATACTCGAAATAGTTCTGCTCGGAAAGACGCATATTCTTAATATCAAGTTGGTTAGAGGCCTTATCCGCTTGATCAGACAACTTTTCAGTACCAACAGAAGAAGCTATATCGGTAATAAGTGAAGCAAGTCCCTCACCTGGCATAGTGGCCGTTCCTTCATAGAGAACAAAATAACCACCAAACTCATCATCTTCATCCGCAGCAATAGTGTCGGCCGTAACTGTAGACTCAGAACTAAATCCTTCCGTCTTTTCTGCATCACGAGGAATTTGTCGCTTTCCAAAACTAAAGGAACTACCATGATTTTTGAAAAGAGATTCCATTTCTGGAAGGAATCCGCGCACCGATTCCTCGTCGCCTACTGCAGCTTTCAAGAGACTTTCGATAGCTTTCTTATTTAGCAGTTTTGCCACTTCGGGATGCTTCTCAAAGAGCATAGAGCCCACTTCTTGAGGCAAGTCCTTGCAGCGTTGAGCCACATCCTTCCAGTTTTCAAGCTTCTGAACTTCACCAAACTCATTCAGCTTGAAATTCAGCTTCAAGCCTTTCAGTTTTCCAAAAATGAAAGCCTGCAACTGTGCCTTGAAATCGACCGATGAGGAGTCGGGCTTGTTGAAATCAAGCAAGGTATATTCCAGCGTGTACCCATCCTTTGTAGAGTCGGTCACCACCAATTGGAAATCGCGCCAATAGTGTACCGTATTGACAGTATCATTCTTTTCATTCACACGAAACTCGTTATGAACATAAGTGTATTTGACACTGTCGTTCTTAGCAAAATAAGCCACAACATCCACAGTGGAATCTGCGGTTGCCTCCTGCGCATAAGTGGTCAGGGACAAGAGAGCGAACAAAGTAAAGAAAACTTTTTTCATCATAAGAAATATTTAAGATTTTACAGATTTATCTAATGTTTTCCAAGTCAAACCCACCAGCGTATTGCTTTCAGGGAAGAGGAAACTTAGGATATAAGCCACCAACACCGAAACACCCATCGACACAAAGCCGAAGAGCAAGAAATTGACGGAGGTGAGGAAATTCATATAGAACACGGCAGCCGTTCCGCATAGGAAACCGATGAGCGCGGCGCGAGCACCGATGCGCGGGAAGAAGATACCCATGAGGAAAAGGCCTCCAATGCCACCGCTTAGCAGGCCAAGGATGGTGTTGAAGTAGTCGAGCAGCGATTGAATATTTACCGTGGCCATCAAGATGGCGATGAGCATACCCACCACCCCTGTAACCACGCCAGCCACACGAGCTACACGCAACGTAGTCGAGGAACTGAGCGAGGGATAGAGTTTCTTGTAGAGGTCGATAGTGAAAGCCGTTGACACGGAGTTGATATTGGAGGCTATCGTGCTCATCGTAGCAGCAAAGACAGCAGCAATGAGCAGGCCGGCAAGACCAGCGGGCAACTGGCTCATCATAAAGAACGGGAAGATAGCGTCAGTCTTAGCCATCGTCATGTCCATGGCCGCTGGGTGGGTCTTAAAGAACGTATAGAGGCCTGTACCGATGGTGAAGAATGCGATGGTGACAAACACACTCATCAAGCCGTTTGTCAAGATACCGCGGGCTGCACTGCGTTCGTCTTTCGTCGTGAGATAGCGCTGAATAACGGTTTGATCGCTGGTATAAGAAATCAGATTGTTGGCCAAACCGCCTAAGATAACCACCCAGAAACAAGCGTTGCGATAGTCAAAAGACCAATCGAAAAGGCGGAACTTATCATTGTCCCAAGCCAAGCGGAAGAAATCATCTGCGCCTTGTCCCGTGTTCACAATGAGATAGCCCGCGGCCAAGAATGCGCCACCTACAAGGATAATGCCTTGAATCACATCGCCCCACACAACGGCTTCCACACCGCCCATAGTGCAATACACAATAGTGATAGCGGCCATGAGGACAATGCAAATGTAGATATTGATACCTGTCACGGCTGTCATAGCCAAGCTCGGCAAGAACAAAACCAATGCTGTGCGAGCCACCATAAAGACGATGAACAAGAGACTGGCCAAGAGGCGTGTCGTATAGTTGAAGCGGCGCTCCAGATACTCGTAAGCCGTTGTCACATTAAGCCGACGGAAGAATGGGAGGAAATACTTGATAACGGGGAAACTGATGAGCAGAATACAAATCTGCATCGGATAGTAGGTCCAATCAGTGGCGTAAGCCTTGGCTGGGATACTCATATAGGTGATAGCTGAGAGCATGGTGGCAAAGATACTGATACCTGCTGCCCACCAAGGGATGCGGCCACCGCCCTTGAAGAAGTCCTCGCCACCCTTTTGGCGACGCATGAAATAGAAGCCCAAAGCGATCATCGCTATAAGATAAGCGATGAGTACGGCCCAGTTGAGCCAACCGAAGCGGGCTGTATAGGTCATCGTAACGGCTGTAACATCCGCGCTACGTATGCCCGGTTTCGATTCGCCGTCTACAACAATCCAATGTTGCTGCCCATTGCCGTCGCGGAAAGGCACAACGGCTGCTCCAGCCCGCGCAATGCGGGGATTCTGAAAGACACGTGCCCAGGAATCGGTGATGGTTTGATACACCAAGATATGGTCATTGAACTGATACCATGCTGCGGGGCGCAACATATACTGGGTTTGTGCCTCTTTTAGAGTTGCACTCGGATGCTCCGCCAGTTGCTTACCACGCTGAATGGCTTGTTGGAAGATTTCTCTATTGACGCCGCCAAAGAAGAGAATGTGTCCGCTACCACTCACCACGGCTTGTGCACCAACAAGGGCTTGCGGACTGCTTGCTCCCTCGGGCAAGATGGGCGAAGTAGTTTCCCATGTATTGCGTTTGGGATTGTATACCAAACCATTATCGGCAATGAGATTGGTAGTAGGGTCGAAACCGCCAAAGACATAGAAAAGAGGACCAAGTGCTCCATTCTGAACAGCACCACAGGACTGCACACGCCCAGCTCCTGGCAGATTGGGCAGTTCTTCCCAACCCTGATTGGTATGCCCCATCGAAAGACGGAAAGCTTTATTGGAAGGACGACCATTCGTTTGACCGCCAGCCACATAGATATACCCATCGCCGAATGCGCCCGCCATTTGGTCGAGCCCTATAGGCAGATCAGGTAAAGTCTTTATGGAAAGTTTCCCTTTCTGCATCTGAAGCAGAAAGACACTTTTCTCACTAACTTTTCCGTCCTGTGTGCCGCCGATGCAAACCACACCTTCGGGCGTGGAGATACTCACACCATAGGCCAACGGCTTAGGTAAACGGCCAACATTCACCCACTGTTTTCCACTCAAAGGAGCAGCCAAGGCCAGCACAATATCGTAGTATTTCTTAGCTCCTCCCAAAGCTGCGGGAACTTCTGGAAAATTGCAGCCACCAGCCACTAATAGATAATTTTCACTAAGTCCTGCAAAATGGCCTGAAAGACCTTCAGTGGACGTATTAAAGAGAGGTTGCACCGCCTCAAAACGGACATCATTGAATTGCTTTTCTTCCTTCTGTTGAGCCAGCAGGGTCAACGGCAGAATAAGGAGGAGGATAAGTAATCGGTATCGTTTCATAATGATGATAAAAGAAAAAGAGGGCTTCCTGCTTGAAACAGGAAGTCCCCTTATGGGGAAGATGGAGGGGACTTTCTAATTATTTATTACAATGCTCAAAGAAATTGATGGCTTCAAGTTCTTTCTTCAACTGCAGTTCTTCCTCGTCCGTAACATTTTGGAAAGGCGTGCGGTTCTTACCAAGATCCAAGCCTATGAGCTTCATAATGCGCTTTCCGCCTACAATGTTGCCACGGAAATGGCAGATAATATCGATGACATCTTGGGCGTAGTTCTGCAACTCACGTGCTTTTTCGAGATCGCCCTCTTCCCAAGCTTTCTGAATGCCTACGAGGCAACGGCCGTTATAGTTGGTTGTACCGCCTATGCCGCCTTGCGCGCCGCCCATAGCCAGACACGGCAGAATGGTTTCGTCCTGACCGTGGAGCATATCGTACTTATTGTTCTTATAGCGCAAGCAACGATTGTATTCGTACATACTTTCAAACGTGTACTTGATACCTGCAAAATTGGGGATACGGCCGCTTTCGTCAATGGCTTTCAGAAAATCGTACATAGAAAGGAAACAACCGTTGAAAGCGGGAATGTGATAGAAGAAGAAAGGCAGATTGGGCGCACCAGCTGCAATCTCTTCGCAATATTTCACTAACTCTTCAATCCGTCCGATACGGGGGAACGGAGTTGCCATAGCTCCAATGCCCCACGCCCCTATCTTTTGTGCGTGTTCGGCCAAGCGACGGCTACTCTTAACCATAGTTGAACCTACATGAACAATGACTTTGAAATCAGCAGGAACGGCCTTTACCCAGGCTTCAGCCAGCTGCATGCGCTCTTCTTCGGTCAGCATATAGCCTTCGCCCGAAGAACCATTGATAAAAACGCCTTTCAACCCATTGCGCGCTAAGAGAGCAGCATATTGAGGGATGATGTCATAGTTTACTTCACCATTAGGCAAGAACGGGGTAAAGGGAGCGTCGATAAGCCCCTTGATTTTTTCGAATTTCATAAAGGTGTTAATTTCTTATGTGCTCACAAAATTACGGATATTTTATAAAAAGACGATTTCTATAAGGGTGTTTTTCCCGTTTTCCATATAATCTGTTGACTTTCTCCTACTTCACTCCGATGCTTCGGTAGGTTTTCTTATTTTTGCACTTTCAATCCTAATTTTGTTTTACCAATGACTAAAAATTCTATTAGCGGCCATCTGTCTATCCTTGCAGTCAATGTCATCTTCGGACTGACAGTGCCGTTCATGAAAATTCTTAGCGACGGATGGTTAGAACCTGTCAGTTTGTTGGCCGTTCGCTCTTTCTTCGCCATGCTGATTTTCTGGTTGATTTCTTTCTTCGTTCGGAAAGAGAATGTGTCGGGACGCGAACTTTGGACTATCCTTATCGGAGCGCAATTGGGTTTTGTACTTTCGCAATACTTCACTGTTCTGAGTCTCAACTATACCTGTGCTGTCTATACAGCTATAGCCTTGGCCTGCACCCCTATTATTTCACTCTTGCTGGGGGCTATCTTTCAGCACGAACGTATTACGACACAGAAACTCATTGGCGTGGTGCTCGCACTGGGCGGCGCACTGCTGATGATACTCAAAGGCCAGTCGGCCATTGCTGGGGCAAACGATGTGCTCGGCATTTGCTTAGCACTACTTGGCGGTCTGTCCATAGCTATCTACTACATTATTATGGGTGGCATATCGGAGCGTTATTCTGCCACGACACAAATGAAATGGACGTTCCTCTTCTCGGGCATCGCTCTTTTCCCCATCGGTCTCTATCAGTTTCCGTCGCAGGCCATGTACGTTGGCTCACCAAGCACAAGCGTCATCGGTGTCCTCGCCTTTGTCATTCTCTTCTCTACCGTCCTTGCATTCTTCCTCCTGCCTTTCGGAATGAAGAGCCTCCCCGCCACCACCGTCAGCATCTACATGAATCTCCAACCCGTCGTTGCTGCCACGGCCGCTATCTTTATGAAGCAGGATTATTTTTCCCTCGACAAGCCCATTTCCGCTCTCCTTGTCATCCTCGGAGCTTACCTCGTTACAAGGGGTCCCCAAAAACCAAAAACTTAATCACTTTTGAAATACAATTACGCATTATATTCAACAAAAGATGTATATTTGCCCATATAATAATGTTCACTATGGAGAATTATAAAACAAATAAGCGTGAATATGTAAAGCCTGCAGGCGAAATCATCTATGTTGCTGCAGGACTATTACAAGAGCTCAGCGGAAATGCCGGCAATATTGGAGCTGGCGAAGGTGCTGGTGACACAAGAAAAGAATGGCTTAAAGAAGAAAACGAACATTCATGGGGAGACTAAGCAAAGCAACGACTATAAGCGACAGGACTTATCAGTAATAGATATTTATCAGAGTAAGTAAATCCAGTTACTCTGATTAGGTCCCTTTCTTTTCCGTACAAAAAAACGGCACTACAGAAAAGTTCTGCAATGCCGTATCTCATGTAATATCTTTCTTTATCCAAGATATTTGGTCAAAATTTTAATATTATCTGCCTCACGCAGACGACGAAGTGCACGTTCCTTAATCTGACGAACACGCTCTCTTGTTAGGTTGAGAGAATTAGCAACTTCTTCCGCAGTCATTTCAGTGCGACCAATACCAAAAAGCATCTTCAAAACTTGACGCTCTCTATCATTCAATATCAGCATTGCTGAATCCAAATCGGCAGAAAGAGATTCTTTTTCCATCTGATTGTCCGTTCCAGGTGCACTCTCATCTGTCATAATGTCAATCAGCGAATTAGAATCATCATCTTGGAAAGGAGCATCCACGGAAACTTTCTTACCATTAGTACCCATTGCTTCACGAACTTTATCAACATCCGTGTCCAAAATGTCAGCTAATTCTTGTACAGAAGGACGACGTTCAAACTGCTGCTCAAAACTTACAATAGCTTTCGTCAGCTTGCTCTGAAATCCTACCTGATTTAACGGCATTCGCACAATACGACTCTGCTCAGAAATAGCCTGCAGAATACTTTGGCGAATCCACCATACAGCATAACTGATAAACTTGAAGCCTCGAGTCTCATCAAACTTCTGTGCCGCCCTAATCAAACCTAAGTTACCTTCGTCAATCAAATCGTTCAGTGCAAGCCCCTGATTTTGGTACTGCTTTGCAACACTGACAACAAAACGCAAATTTGCACGAGTTAATTTCTCTAATGCTTCGCGATCACCTTTGTGAATGCGCTGTGCCAGTTCTACCTCTTCATCAGTGGAAATAAGCTCCTCACGGCCGATTTCAACCAAATACTTGTCCAAAGCCGCACTCTGGCGGTTCGTAATACTTTTATTTATTTTTAATTGACGCATAGTCACTTACTAAAACTTTGCAAAGTTAAGTACTTCCAATGAAGTTTGCCACTATTTTAAGCATTTTTGAGATATTTCTCTAGTCACACTTGTAGGCAAAAAAGAGGCTTCTACAGAATAAACTGATAGAAGTCTCTTATTTAAAAAAAGGCGGCGACCTACTCTCCCGTCTTGTGGACAGTACC